>CAYMDR010000063.1:0-4418 GCA_964389195.1 uncultured Candidatus Peribacteria bacterium
CAAAGACCTCCCCTTTGGCCAGATTCATAGATAACTTGCCCTCGTTAATCAAGCTAATAAGTTTAATAAGCATACCTGCCGTCACTTTGGTTTCCGTTACAGCAACCATATCTTCCTTAAGATGTGCCATCAAAATACCGGCAACAAATGTTGCAGCCTTTTTAGGATCCTTAGTAGCCTCAGCCACCTCTTCAAAATATTGAGCCAAAACCAAATCCGAACTCAAAAGTAAAGCTTCCGCCGCAGAAACTTTCCATGCGGTTATATAGCGCTCCCTTTTGACATTCGGCAACTCAGGAACCTCTTTCCGTAACTGCTCAATAAAATCATCGCTAATAACCAAAGGTGGCAAATCAGGTTCAGGAAAATAGCGATACTCATCAGCATCCTCTTTATCTCGTAAAAAATAGGTTTGCTGTCTTTCGTCCGACCAACCCACCGTAATATTGCCAGCTAAAGGTTTTCCTTCTTCCGCCAAAGCGCTTTGACGTTCAATTTCGTAACGAATAGCGGCTTCAAGCACTTTAAAAGAGTTCAAATTTTTAATTTCAGCGCGCGGATTCAAGATCTTTTCTCCCACTAAACGAATCGAGACACTCGCATCAAACCTCATCATACCTTTTTCCATATCGGCATCGGATGCCCCCACATAACGCAAAATCGTTTGTACCATCCGCGCATAGGCCGAAGCCTCCTCCGCCGTATGCATTTCCGGCTCACTCACAATCTCCATCAGTCCAATACCGGAACGATTAAAATCAACTAAGGTTCCACCTTCAACATGCGTCAACTTTCCAGCATCATCCTCAAGATGAAGACGTGTAATATTAACCTTTTTCTTCTCATCACGAACCTCAATCTCCAGCCAACCCTTTTCCGAAATAGGCTTATCAAACTGGGAAATCTGATACCCTTTTGGCAAATCAGGATAAAAATAGTTTTTACGATCAAATTTAGAAAAAGCAGGAATATGGCAATTTAGAGCCAATGCCGCTTTGATACCTTTCTTCACCGACTCCTCATTCAACACCGGAAGCTGTCCAGGAAACCCCATACAAATAGGACAGGTATTAAGATTAGGCTCTTTATCAAAAGAGTCACTACTGCAGCTACAGAACATTTTTGATGCTGTAGATACCTGGGCATGGATCTCAAGGCCGATAACCGCCTCATACTTTACAGAAGCCATCAGAAAATATTAAAAAGATAGCACTACTATAAGGCAATGGGCAAAAAATCACAAATCGCATCAAGTTGCCGGTAAAGATGCGCCAAATCGCCATTGTTATTCACAACATAATCAATATGCTCAGGCTTTGTTTGTGCTTTTAAAATCCTCTTAAAAAGCGCCACGTTCATACCGGGACGCTGCAAAGCCCTTTGTTCTAAAAGCGCCTCTTCACATTCAACCCAAACAATAGCATCAACCAGCCTTCCCAAATGCTTCTCTTCAAAATAAATCGCCTCCACTACCATAAATTTTTCTTGCGCCTTATCAATAAGTTTCTGCACCTCACTAGCCACCAACGGGTGAATTAAATAGTTTAAAATCTTCAATTTCTTAAGATCTTTAAAAACAAAATTAGCTAATTTTTTGCGATTCAAAAGTTTTTTAGAGGTAAGATATTCAGCACCAAAAAAGTTAGCAATCTTTAAATAACCATCATGATTCGGCTCATACAAAGTATCAACAACCACATCGGCATCTATAACTTTAGCCCCTTTGGTCGCAAAATAGGCCGCAACGGTAGACTTACCCGAGCCCATATAACCAGCAATGCCTAAAACAAAAGGTTTCATAAGCCTAAATCCTTAAAAGCTCCCTCAAAAAAATGCAAAGCTTCAAGCAACACTTTTTCTCCCGGTGAAAACTCCATTTCATGCGCTAAACGGTTACGTAATTTATGCGCCTTCCATACCTCATCTACATTGGTAAAAACCTTACCCGCAACTTTTAACTTTTCACCTAATGAGCCGCTATAGCCTTTCTTTTTTAAAAGAGCATCCAATAATTTATCGGCCTCCAACACAGCATATTTTTTATCCGAAGCGTTTTTAATTTTCTTCCAATAGGATCGATATTTCCTTTTATCCTGGGGCGAAAGTCCATTTTTTCTACGAGCAAAAATCAAGACAAGAATCAGCAGATCAACCAGTACAAAAAGCGCGATATAACTCCATACATCCATACCTTTATCGTAAATAAATATGCTCTATTCTTGATCCAAAGACCCCTCGGGAACACCATGCGTTTTAGCATGTTGTTGGATCATGGTTGTTAACAAACTCTTTAAAGTATTGGAATTGCGAATCGTTTGATTATTCACAAATTTTTCCTGGAACATCATAATTTGCTTTTCCACTTTTTTAGGATTCATAGCATCCTTCAACTGCAAAGGAGTTCCCCCACCTTGAACACTTACATTCCCATAATTAAAAATAGTTCGCAGAAAACCTCTGATTTCAGCAGCTGTTCCTTCAATCATCTGATATTCCAAACGCGCCGAAGTACGATCAAAAAAACCATTCCACTCCACATGCAATAAACTAACATTGGTAATTAAAAGAGCATCGTGATACCAATTAAAAATAATATATAAAATACGCACACAACTAATAACCATCCAAATAGCAAAAAAAAGCACCAGACTTGGGAAAAGATAATATAAAAAGAACGGCACAATAAAACCAAAAAATAAAAGTCTCATCAAATCCACAAACATTACAAAAGGGTGGCGATGAAAAACTTTAGAGATTTTCTCATCAGCCTCCAAATAAGGCTTAAATAAAAAAGAGGCAATAACCATAACGTAAAACGATATATAACTAAGCAATATCCTAGCACAACCATCCCCCCTTGTAAAAAGAGCCTAAAAAAGGTAGATTCTCCCTACCATGCAAACAGGAGGTTTGCGCCTACTATCTTAAGATCATTATGGAAAATCACGAAGAAGTTAAAAAAACTAAGAGCCTTTTTATGGGCTTAAATCTAGATAATTTTTGGATCGATATCTTTCTAAATATCGTCATTATTATAGGACTTGTTTTTATTATCCGCACTTTTGTCATCTCCCCTTTCCAGGTCTATGGTCCCTCCATGTGCGATACCATGAATTTTGTGGATGGACGCTGCCAAAGAGCTTTTGGCGAATACATTATCGTCAATAAATTTGGGTATCAAAACTTTTTAGGCTGGAAAGTTGGCGAGCCGAAGAGAGGTGACATCATCGTTTTTAAACCACCAAAACATTTAGATGAATATTTTATTAAAAGAGTTATTGGCCTACCCGGAGAAACCATTAAATTACAAAACGGCGAAGTCTTTATTGTAAACAAAGAAAATCCTCAAGGGTTCAAGCTAGAAGAAAACTACCTCAACCATACCAATAAAGGCAACACTGCAGCCACCGGTGGCGTTTCGCTTTTTGAAGTACCACAGGGCGAATACTTTGTTTTAGGTGATAATCGAACCCAAAGTTCCGATTCACGCAGCTGTTTCAGCGAAAGCCTCTCAGCTCTGTGCGGCCAAAATGGCAATATCCCCTTTGTACCGGCACAAAATATTGAAGGAAAAGCCTGGTTGGTACTCTGGCCCTTACCAAACATAAAAATGCTACCTCCGTACCAGTACGGAATTTAAGATTAACTCTTTTTAGCAACCTTAGGCGGAAGATAGATTTTATCAAAATCTTTATGAATAGCACTCAAAAGTTTCTTTTTGAGATCACCTGTATTCGCCTGTTCTTTATCTTTAAGTGAGTTCATAAACTCCTGATGTATTTTTCTTGTAGCAGGTGAAGCAAAGAGCTCTAGCTGCACAGCCTCTTTCTTATAATTCTTAAGATCACTTTGGGTAGATGCAGCTGTAATCGTTTTTAAAAGAGCCATGTAATTGCTAGGAAAATCTTCCGTCAGCTTTTGAGCTGAATTGAAGCGATATTGCCGTTGCTGATTAAGTTTATGCCGTTTTACTGCCGTTTTACTATTCTGGACAAGCATAAGGAACCACAGTACAGCAGCAAAAAGTAGACCTGCAGAGGCAATTAAAGCCATCTTAAGCGATCCCCATGCCAAAGGTGTCTTAGTAACTGGTTGATCCGTTTGGCTAGTAGTTAAACAATTTCCAGCGGCATCAAGAACACAAGGAGTAATAGTAGGTGGTGGAGTCGGTTGTGTGCTTGGTGGAGGCGTTGGTTGCGTACTCGGTGGTGGCGTCGGTTGGGTACTTGGTGGTGGCGTTGGCTGCGTACTTGGTGGTGGGGTCGGCTGCGTACTTGGTGGTGGGGTTGGCTGCGTACTCGGTGGTGGCGTTGGCTGCGTACTTGGTGGTGGCGTTGGTTGCGTACTTGGTGGTGGCGTTGGCTGCGTACTTGGTGGTGGCGTTGGCTGCGTACTTGGTGGTGGCGTTGGCTGCGTAC
>CAYMDR010000063.1:4518-7336 GCA_964389195.1 uncultured Candidatus Peribacteria bacterium
TTGGTGGTGTAACTGCAGCTATGCATCTAGAGTCATAATCTGCCTGCTCGGTGGCCGTAGCAATACCGGCATCTATCTTCTTTTTAAGGGCATCACAAGGAGCAACGGGCGAAGTTGGAGGAGTTGGAGGTGTAGGTGGAATCGTTGGAGGTGACGGCGGAAGAGCTGTTAGAGGAGCTATCGGTAAAATGGCCGGCGGCGGAGTTGGTGCCGGAAGTGGTAAGGTTGGAGCTATAATTAAAAAAGATGGCGGCGAAGACAAATTAACAACAGCAAGCTTACTAGCTTGGGGAAGCGACAACGGTATCTGACCAAAAACAGTCTGGGCATTCCCTATACTTACTACAAGGAAAAGACCTATAACAAGCGCCTTATATAAAGAAAATTTAAGCTTTTTCATTGGAATTTGATTGAAAAATATCGATATCTTCACGTATAGCATCCAAAAGGTTCTCTCGACACTTAAGGTATGCGGGAGTTAAAACAGAGCTTTTACCCTTTATATTTTTCTCAGCCATATCAAAAAGTTCTTTTTGCAATATCTCTTTTGCCTCTCTTACCCTTTTTGATGCTATCAAATCCACTTTTACCTCTGTACGAGTCCAATCTCTTTTAAAAGTCTGCAAATCTGAACTGCTAAAGGTCTCAATTTCGGCCAACTCATTAAGCAAATTCTTATAAATTTCCTGTTTAATTTGGTACTCCTTCTCTTTTTTATAACGAGAGAGCATCATATCCTCCCTTTGATCCTCGCGCTTAATATCTAAACGTCTCATTACCAGGGTCGCCACAATAATAATGACACTACCCACAATCAAACCGATAACACCAATAATCGCCGCAGCAATATTAGGATCCACAGGAAGACCCCATAAGGTAGGACTATCAAAATTCATAGCCCCTGGTGGCAGATCAGGCGGAAGCGAAAGCGTAGGAGCAGCCAGCGCCAACTGAACCTGAGACACCATGAAACCTAAAGCAAAAATGTTTGTTGTAATTGTTATTAAAGCACCCTTTTTCATAAAAATTTATTTAAAAATAAATAACATTGCAGCCATTATTACCACAAAAAACGTTTTTTGCAATGAATTTATGAGTTATTGCAAAAGACGTTAAGTTATGTTAACCTGTACATATGAGTACAGGTTATATAAATTCCAATATTCAAGCAAAACGCTTTCTTTTGCTTTCAGCGCTAGGAGATACTATTTACCACAGCGGTGATTTGGCAAATATCTGGCTAATTAAGGATAAAAACACCCTCTATACCACCCTCAAAAGATATCAAAAAGCAGGACTTATTCATCGCCTTTATAAAGGACTTTACTCTTTAGTACCTTTCACTCAACTTGATTCGCTCTATATCGGCACAAAAGCACTTCATCAATACTGTTATGTGAGTACTGAGACTATTTTATTTCGGGAAGGATACCTTTCCCAAAGCCCATCTTTTACCACCTTCATCAGCACAAAATCTCTAACCTTTAAGGTTAAAGATTATTCTTACAAATCCCGTAAACTACAGGAAAAACTTTTATTAAATCCCCTTGGCATAAAAAAAGAGAAAAACTTTAATATTGCCAGCCCCGAAAGAGCAATAGCAGATATGCTTTATTTCAACCCTTATTGTCATTTTGATAAGAAAGTAGACTGGAAAAAAATTCGTCCCCTTCAAAAAGCACTTGGTTATCCCCTAACACCCTCGCGCTATGATTCTGCCTCATCCCGATGATGCTATTCACAAAATATGGCTGTACCGCATTCTTACAGCACTAGCAGACAATATTTTTTTAATTTCCGCTCTGCGCTTTAAAGGAGGTACCTGTGCCGCCATGAGAGGCCTTATTGAAAGATTTTCGGTAGATTTAGATTTCGACCTGATCCTCCCAAATGAAATACAAAAGGTAAACCTGGAACTTGAAAAAGTTTTTAACGATTTAGGGCTAAAAATCAAAGATCATAGTCAAAAAGTACCACAATTTTTTCTTACCTATAGTGATACCAAAAGTAAAAGAAACACCCTCCGTTTTGACGTAACTTTTCCTGCACCCAATGCCAATGAATACGAACCAATCCAATTCAATGAAATCGATAGAATTATTCACTGCCAGACCGTAGAAACCATGTTCGCCAATAAATTGGTAGCCCTTATTGAACGCTATGAAAAACACGGATCCATTGCCGGAAGAGATATTTTCGATATTCATACCTTTTTTATCAAAGGCTATAAATACAAAAAAGAGATTATTGAAGAGCGCAGAAAAGGCCAATCTTTAAAAGATTTTTTCCAAAAACTGCATGATTTTATAGAAAATAAAGTAAATCAAACCATTCTCAATGAAGATCTCAATTACTTACTCCCCTCGGACATATTCCAAAAAAAACGCAAATTTTTAAAACCCGAAACCTTAATGTTTTTACGAGATGAAATGAGGAGGATAGAATAAAGATTTTAAAACTCCTACGCTTCAAAAAGCAGACCTAGAGTTCGCTATTATGCTGCCGGAAGAGTATTTACAGAGTCTGTAAACTTCAGAGTTGCACGTGCAACTCAAAACCTAGCGATTCTTTCGCAACCAGGCCACAGCGTCAACATTACTACCTAAATTAATCGATAGTTTTTTAATGGTACGAATAAGGTCCTTGGAATATCAAAGTTCGACCCTTGACATAAATCATATTTGCTGCTATAGTGGGCAGCTTTGATGATGAGTTTTGGTTCCTTGAAAATTTGTTGATGCAGAGAATTATCTGCTTGCCTTAGTACTTTTTATCCAGTTTTAAAGGATCGAAAAGAGCTAGCAGGTAGATATTTTCT
>CAYMDR010000064.1:0-7325 GCA_964389195.1 uncultured Candidatus Peribacteria bacterium
CGGTAGTGTCCTAATTTGAATTTAATAAACCTACAATATCTTCAATTTTCCATTGACGAACCGCAACTCCGGCAGCCAACGCAGGCGTAATTCCTAATGCCTTTTCTTTATTTAATGATTTGTGAGGTCTACAAAAGTTATAATACATAAAATGGAGCGATACAGCAGCTTCTAAATTTTCTATTTTTTTAGAAAACGCATTAGTTAATCTAGTAAATCGTCTCATACTCATTCGCATTGTTAAATTTTGTCGCTCAACATAACTTGTTGATATATTTTCATTTTTTGGATTTCCCTGCATTATTATTTTTTCTGTACCAACAAAATCAGCAGGACTGTATCTTTTTTCATCTTCTTTTTGTTGTTTTCCATATATTTTTATAAGTATCGAATAATCTATCTCTGAACCAAAAGCATTTTCTACAGCTTGAAGATAAACTTTATGTCCATCTGTGGTTAATTGTACTCGATTAGCAAGACGGCTTTTTAAATCATTCATAAATGCCATTCCATCTATAGCATCCCTTGATCCCACATACCAACTAGGAACAAGTTTTGTATCCGCATCTATAGCTGTCCATGTCCATACATCACCAAAACCAAATTGTCCTTTTAATTCTTCTGGTACATTTTTTTCTTTGGCGTAACAAAAACTCCATATTTCATCACATTGAATATTCTTACAAGGAAGATTACGTAAATAAATATCTTGATACTCAAAACATGCTTTTCCGACGGATACAAGTAAGCGACTAATTGTATCTTTAGAATTACCTGTCATACGTGATATAGCCCTAATAGAATTACCTTCAACAAGGGCAGCAATAATTTTAGTTTTTTCTTCAAGACTTAATACATTCATGGGCTTATTATAGCATTACTGCTCAAGCATGTCAAGGCTAATATAGTCTAGTTTAAATTACTATATAGTCTTGATTTTATATTAAAAATTTTTTAAAATTGGAGCTGAAAGCAGCGATTCAGCCCAATTTTAGAGCTAAGAATTAAGTTACTATAAGATAAAAGTCATATGTATAGGGGTTGACAATTAGTGGCTAAATGCTAAAATGGCAATCCACTTTGGACTGCCATTATTAAAAAATGTTCCTTAACAAGTGAAACGCTGGATGGGGAAAAATAAAAAAATCCTAATTTTTAACGATTAGGTTTTCTTATTCTTTCGTGTTCTGTTGTTCTCGGATGTCGCTCTGCATACCTTTCGGTAACGAAGCGTCCCGTTTCAGAACTACGATTAACATCAATTGTTTTTCTGTCATTACCAGAATTCTTTTGATTTGCCATATTTTTCACCTCCTTCCTGTCACAAAATTTGGAATTAGGGGAAATCCAGCGCTTCACATGTGAAGCAACATAATATTGCACGTTTACAAATAAAAGTGAGGTAGCCTTTATACCGGCTAAATTTTTAGACTAATTTAGATTAATCGGTTAGTCTAAATCCGATTCGGAAGGTGTTATGCTTCCTTTGGTTTATTGCTCACAAGAGGAAAAGCTTTTTTTCCATATTGTGAAGCATATATCCGTTTTCCATTACGGAGCGTTATATACGCAACAAACCTTACGGTTTGTTCAACCGATGAAGTTCCTTGAGCTTGGTTATTCATAGATAATATCCTTTCTGAATGTCGTTGTTGAAGCAGCGACACGCCGTTTAGATTTATAAAGAACTACCTCGCTTCTATTTGTAAATGTCCTCAAAAACTAAAAATGCCCGCCAAAGATTTCCATTTTCATCTTTGCGGGCTTCCTTTTTTTTACCTTCTTAGATTATTTATCTATGTCGGTTTACGAATCCCGCTGTCTTCGTGTTACGCGTCAGGTTCAATGTCAGCAGTAACAACGGGTACAATACAAAAAATCCCTCCTTTGGGACGGTGACGATGGCAATAAAGAGATTTAACCTATTCATCGCCACCCCAAAAAAGGGATGAACTCTTTACTGCAAATGTCCCGTCTAAAGAAAAAATTTTTAGACAATTTATTTATATAACACAGCCAAGTAACTTGTCAAGTTTTTTTCTTAGGCCAGCGGGCTTTTGCAGCTTTTTGAGCAATTTCTTTTCTTCGTTCAGCGGAAAGTTTATCTCTACGAGCAACACCGCCTCTTAAACCACCTAAACGACCTAACGCTACAGCAGCGGGGTTTTTATCTTTCTTTGTAGCCTCTCCGGCTATTGAATAAGCGAGTTTGTTTAAATCTTTTTGCTTCATATATGGATAGTAACATAGAGGCTTAAAGCGGTCAAGGAAACTAAATATCAAATTAGGACACTACCTAGATAGCTTGATTCTTGCAAATCAATTAATTTGTGATATAATGCTATCAATTCTCCGTAACACTCCGTAAATATAATATATGTCAGATATTTCAAATCTCACCTATCGAGAACTGCAAGAAAAAGTCAGCGCACTTGGTATTAAATCAGTTGGTAAAAAAAGAGAAGAACTAATTGAGATACTCAAAGACTCTCCGAAAGAACCCGAAAAACTAGAAAAGAAAGAGCCCGAAGTAAATAAAGAATCTGCAAACAAAGACTTACCGCAAGTACAGCCTGAAAAGAAATCTACCGCTAACGTAGCAATTGTTATGAGCAATAACGCAGAAGTAAGGACATACTCAGTAACAGATCACGGAGAGAATTTTGAAGCCCTTGCGAGACAATTCGCATCTAAAAAAGGTTACACTGTAATCTTGCGCGATCTGGGCGGTATGACAACTTGCGTGCATTGTGGTAAAAAATTCTATCCAAAGGGATAGAGTTGTGCTATAATGCAATTACTCCGTTAAATCTCCGTAACACTCCGTAAATTTAGCCATATTGGCAAAAAAACTGTTCATATGAACGACGATAAAAACCTTGAACCGAGTAAAGAAGAACTCGAACTTGAGCAAGAAGCTCAAAAAGAAGTTAAAGACGACGAGATCCGGGAAAAGATGGCTGACGAAATGGGTATAGACCCAGACGAGCAATCAGAATTACTAGACAAACTCGTTGAACGCGAAAAAGCTAACCGCAAATCTTTGTATATTGCTATCAAGCAAAAACAAACATGGCGGGACAAAGCAAAAGCTACTTCTGAAAAATCGGAGAAATCCGATAAGGGAAAACCCCAAAATGGACAGGATACGCCTGATATTAGCGAGTTAGTTTCCAAGAAAGTTATAGAGGCGTTAGAACAAAGAGACTTAGAAACCCTTGATGTCGCGTCAGAACTGAAAGAGGAAATTAAGAAAATCGCCAGTGTCAAAGGAATATCCATAAGAGAAGCAAGCGCCGATCCTTATATTCAATACTTGAAAGAGGATCTTGAAAAGAAGAAGCGTCTTGAGGACGCAATTCCAACAAGAGGAGGCGCAAAGGGAGGTTCGTATAAGTCGTCATATGATGGGTCACAGCCGTTAAATGCGTCTGATTTTGATTTATCAACAGAAGATGGCCGGAAAGCATGGGAGAAAGCAACAGCGGCCAGACGAAAATATAAAGCCTCACAATAACTTCTACACGTCCAGCTATATAAGCACAAATTATTTCTCTCCGTACTTATATGAGCTCATTAATCAAAAACTGTAACAGTAAGAAAGCACAAATTATTAATTACACAGACAGTCCAGATAGTAATATCAAATTTATGGCTGGGAAGGAGTGTGATTAACATGGACGATATTCGTAGCGAATTTTGGGGAAACTTACAGGCTGACCTGTATGTAAAAAATAGCGCGCTATACTTAGCCAATCAAAGCCTTGAAGATGTTTTAACCACTAAAGGCTATAAGGCTCATAAGCCTATTTTGTCCCATGCAAACAACGGAACTTACTCACCAGGATCTGATATATCCTACACTGCTAAAACAGCTTCCAAGCAGACTTTGACAGTTTCGACTTTCAAATATGCTGCTGAGGAAATTGATGACACTGTAAATCTGCAAACCCCATATGACATACCTGCACACTCACTGGAATCAGTGAGGCGTGGACTTATGAATAATGTGGAGCAAATTTACATGGACCAGCTAACTAATGCTGACCAGTCAATAGCAAGTGGTACTGCTCAAACTGTCACGACAGCTAATGTACTTGACATTTTTGAAGAAGCGACAGGTAGACTCGGTGCATTTGATGTACCAGAGGAAACCAGTATGAGGGCGGCTCTTTTAGGGCCAAGAACCGTGGCAAAACTGAAATCACTTAAAGCCGCGAGAGAAACGGGCTTTGGTGATACGGTCATGTCAAATGGTGTAGTTGGACCGCTTTTGGGTTGGACTGTTGTTCAAAGCAACAATCTGCCTTTTAGTGCTGTACTTAGTATGGCAACTAATCCTACAGATGGTGACACGGTTACTATCGCGGGAGTTACATTTCAATTTAAGACAACGATAGCTAATGCAACAACAGGTTATGTTGGTGTATTGCTGGATAATTCTGATGTTGATGTAAGCAGGGCTAATCTTGCAGCTGCTATCAATGATAGCGGTACTGCAGGTACAACCTATGTTCAGCTTGGAAAAGTTGAAAACTTCATAATCCGCAACAAAAGAAATATTACAGCGACTAATGATAATAGCGCTAATACTCTTACGATCGCGGGATATGGGGACATAGCAGTCTCGGAAGCTTTGACAAACACAACTGATGCTTGGGGATCACAAACCCAAACATCATGTTTCTTGATGAGAGGATCAATTGATTTGGTTCTTCAATTCATGAAATTAGACCTTATCCGAAAGGAAAAAGGTTTTGCTGATTTGGTCAAAGGACTAATCGGTATCGGCGCTAACACGTTTGATGACGGCGCTAGAACGATGGTCAAAATGACACAGAACGTATCTGCGTTCTAGTCAAATAGGTAAGAGCATGTTACCGGCTGAAATACATACCTCCTGAATAAACAGGACGCCGGAAAGATCTTTCAAATTGAAGGAGGTGACTACAATGAAAATTTTAAACAGAGGACTAAAAATAAATGTACCGTCAACCAGTAATGGTTTAATCATTAATGATCTTAATGTTATCGGTGCAAATAACGCTCTTTATGCCGGTAACACTGCTAAGACGGCTCAAAATCAAATCAGAGGCCGCTTAAAACTCGATGTACGACCGACAGGCGGTACAACTGAGGATTACGCGTTTCAGATTCGTTCTGAATCTGCAAAAACTTCCGGTACTCACTGGGGTATTGATTCGGAAACTCATTTGAAAGCAACGGGTGCGGCAAGCATCAGGGGCGTTCAGGGAGTAGCCGTAATCGACACGTCCTATACCTTAACCGCTGGAACTCTTATCGGTACATATGGACAGGCAAGAGCAGATGGTACAGTGGCAGGAGCTTCTTTTATGGCGGCTCTTTACGGAATAATCGGTCCGGGTGCTGCTATAACAGCAACACACGTTACTTCGTGCTGGCTTGACTCACACCAAGCTAACACAGTTACAGGAGAACACGATCTCTTGTATATGAGTAACAACGGTGCCGCAACTATGGATCAGGCGATCTATATTTACGGCGGGGATAAGATCACAAATCTTATCAGACTACAAACCGTATCAGGCATGGTTTCAGATACCGCTGAAACAGGTGGATCTTCAAAGAAAATTAAGATTAGTATAGATGGCACAACCCATTATATTAATGCTTATACAGGTTAGTAGGCAGAATAGTTTTGAGGGGTTCTATTTTCTAAAAACCCCTCTTTAAAATATGACAACATGGGCGCAATCAAGCAAAGTTATAAATGAAGTAGCAAACAGCGAAATCTTAACCCCGGACGGACAACAAATCCTAGTCGGATCGAGTGAGGACGAGGTGTTGATCTATGCTGAGGGTTACGATAATTGGAGCGAAGACAGCAAGAATTCCGACAGTTGGACGAATAGAACAAAAATTACTTAATATGATATAATTACATAAATTCTCCGTTAATCTCCGTAATCCCTCCGTTACTAAATATGGCAAAGCTAACATCAGAACTATATAAAGGGGCATATAATGGCGCTACAGCGTACACTCCGGGAGATACGGTTACAGTATCAGGATCTTCCTATGTCTGTATTGCTAATACCACAGGAAATACGCCTCCTAACGCTTCTTATTGGGTGTTACTAGCTCAAGCCGGTACTAACGGTACTAATGGCGCGGATGGTGCGGATGGAGAAGTGCAGGGGCCCGCGTCTGCTACTGATTCGGCTATCGTGCTTTTTGATGGAACAACCGGCGAAATTATTAAAGACAGTTTTACAACCATAGTGGACGAGGATACCATGTCTAGTGATTCGGCAACCAAAGTTCCTACTCAGCAATCAGTTAAGGCATACGTTGACGCAAATTCTGGCTCTTCGGATGGTTGGATAGAGGTGTCTGATACATGGACTTACGCTTCAGCTACCACTTTTACGATTGCAGGCGTTGATCGAACGAGTGTTCTCACCCCAGGAACCAAGATCAAGTTGACCCAGACCACCGTTAAATACTTCGTCGTGGCCTCCAGTGCGTTTTCTACTGATACCACTGTGACGCTTATGGCGACCACGGACTACTCACTAGCTAATGCAGCTATCACCAGTCCGTTCTATAGCTATCACGATGCCCAAGGGTTTCCGTCTGCCTTCAACTACTCCACGGCCAATATCACTGGGTTTACTGCCAACCCGACGGCTAACGTGCTCAAATACATGACGCGGGGACGCCAGATATATATCTTATTCGAGTTTTTTGGGACCTCTAATGCCACCACGATGACGATGACCGTCCCCGTGATTGCGTCCCCAAGCGCGACTCAATATGTGCAGACGTGTGCCGTCTGTGATAACGGAACATGGACAAATCCTGGTGTAGTTGGTTTTAAGTCTTCTGAATCAGCAGCAACTATTTACTGGGGTAAATCATCGACAGCGTTTACAAGTAACTCATATGGGGGGTTCACTTCATCTGGAACGAAACAAGCTATGGGAGTCTTTACTTATACCTTCTAAGTTATGGCAAACGAAAGAGTAACACTAAAAGACATTTACGAAATCAATGAAAAGATCTACGAGAAGATGGACAAACTTGATGCTCGTACTTCTGATCTTGAGATATGGAGAGCAGAGCTAAAAGGAAAGATAGCTATTGTAGTAGTTGTATTTTCTATTGGTTTTACTCTTTTAGTAGATTACGTTAAAAGCCAGTTCAATAAATGAAGGGGATAGTTGCATTTTTCTAAATGTTACTTTTTTAATTCAACATGAGATATCCAGTAGATAACTTCAAAACAGAATGGAATACTACGGCAGGACTTAGCTTCGGTGCTAAGACTAATTACGGCTATC
>CAYMDR010000065.1:0-3098 GCA_964389195.1 uncultured Candidatus Peribacteria bacterium
ATCAAGTACATCATGTTCTCGAATATCGCCGTCTGAAGGTTGCAAATCGCTTCCTATGCGAATTACATACACATCGTTATCTTGTCTACTGTCTGTTGTGTCCTTTTTAAAAAATTCTATCCTTGTTGTTTCCGCAGCAAAGCAGTCTGTAATATACTTTGTGGTCTTATCCAGTTGTTTTGTAACTCGTAATGCGCCTAATGACCATTCAAAAGTATTGTTAAATGCTTGCTTGCCATTCAAGCCTTCTTGCTGGGTATCTGGGTAGCCTATTTTTAGAGTATTAAACATTAAATCATTTGCTACCGAAACCGTTACCCGTGAAACTTCGCCTATGTCGTAAGGGTTTGAGTAATCTAATAGATCAACTTTTCTTTCAAGTCTTACTTTTCCTCCCTTATACACTAGCGCACAATCTTTAAACACGTCCCAAAACTGATAAAAGTCAGACAAAGATGTTTTGATAACCGCATCTTCTATTTTTCGCAATCCATCTCCTGATGTGAACACCTTATCAGCTTGTTCAGTTAATAGCCTACTATCTGCCTCAAACTTTAAGTCCGTTACTTTTTCAATCAATTTCTGAAATAGGTATGCCGGTCTTACAGCTTTAATGTACGTTTCGTCTTGCCTTGCTATTGATTGAATATCCAAAAAAGTTTCTTCTATAAAAATATCAGGAATACCATCTTTATCAGCAACAATGTATAATTCTTCTCCATCTGAAAGGAGTATTTCTTGTTCATAATCATATTCGTATGACCCAGGAACAATTGCACTATTTAGCAATACAAAACGTTGATTATAAGCATTGATACTATCAAGAGATGTATCAACTATTAATTTTAAGTTTGTTACGTTAGACGAGGCGCTAAATTTGAATTTTAATTTAATTTTAAACGTACCCCCTTTTACTGCTTTTAAGATGTAATTTCCAGCGATATAATTAATTGATCCATACACATTATATACTGTATTTGTTAGCAACCCTATTGGCGTGGAATCGTCCGTCAAATGGGCTACCCCTAATATACATGTTGTCGGGAAATTATATGTTTGAGATAGAATAATGTAGCTAAGTTTATTTATTAAGTTTATCCCATCCATTTTAACAATGATAGCCTCATCCATTGGGATCTCATATACGGTATTTTCGTTGGCTTTAAGGTATTTCACAAATCCATCTTCCAAGCAATTCACCGTCACCTTAAAACCTGAGTGGTTGAAATTTGATAGATCGACATCAGCTTTTATCAATTGCTTGTACCAAAAGCCATATTCTGAACCATCATAATAAAGTTGTTGCTGACATACTATAAGATATACCTTGGCTTCCGGGCCATAGGTATACAATATTGCCTTTAAAATATCCGCTCCATCTTCAACATAGTTGAATGGTATCGTAATTGTACGGTCTAAGCCCCAATACTTTTGATTGCGCTTATTTTTAATGGAAAAATCTTGCCATCCGTCCGGGGAGAACTGCAACGGTACAGCATTACCACTCACTTTTAGTGATCCGTTTTCAAACCGGTAAAACCGGTTGAACTCGTCAGTTAAAAAATATAAAAATTCACTCCCCTGCATTAGAAATTAATTTGATCGTTGTAATACTGTTGCCATCTATTCCCAAATCTTGTTACGTTCATCATGTCGTTAAATCCCGGCTTAATATGTATTTCTTTTTTGTTACGGATAGCCTCTTTCACACCTCTTAGTTCATTTGTGAGCGCATCAGTCATTTCTTTAGTGTAGTTCTTTTCGGTTATAGGCGCACCGCCTAACATTGCCGCTGTACTTCTAATAGCTTGCAATTGCATTTGTTGTAAAAATGCGTTTGCGTCAGGGTGAACAATATCATTTTTGCCCACATAAGTTATGCGTGGATCGCTGGTACCTATTTCAATATCTCCGTTTTCTCTTATGATAGCTTCGGGTTTTCCTCCGTCATCTACCCATGCAAACCCCTCATAGTCATTATATGCACCTTTACCATGTTTAAACTTAGGCAGAGGTGTAGCGATGGCCAGTGCAAGTTGTGCAGCGGCAATAGCGCCTGTGAAAATATCTCCTTTTGAAAAAGCCTTAAACATATTCATTGATATTTCAAATATCGATTGCGCCTTATCAAATACAGCTCTTTGCCTGTCAATTTCCCTTTGCCTACGTTCGATTTGTTCTTTTTGAGCCTGTGCTCTGGCGTTTATAATAGCAATTTTATTAGCTTTATCCTGTTCACTTAAAGTAGACGCATTGATAGCCTCAATTTCCTTTTCCTTTCTTTTATCTATTGAATCTGCCTCTTCTTGTAGTCTGTTTTTCTGAGCGGTAGTAGATGCATCTATAGCTGATTTTACGATACTTGAGATATCGCTATATGCCTGCTCAAATGATATTTTCTTTTTCTTATTATCATCGGTTACTTTTTTGGTAGTTTGTTCCGATAATTCTCTTTCAAGTTTAGCGAGGTCTTGCAGTTCTTTTGATACATCTACGCCTCTTGCTTGCATTGAGGCAAGTACTTTTTTAGTATACTCTATTTCTGCCTGTAATGAGGCAACACGGTATCTGTCCTCCGCTTTTTTCTTTTCCTTTTCAAAGTCCTCTAATTTAGCAACCCCGTCAGCATATCTTTGGTTAGCCAGTGCAATTTCATCAGTATATTGTTGTTCTATGGTAGCTTTTTGCTGTTCTTTGGCTGTTAGTGCAGCGTTTAACTCAGCATCGTTACGATCTTTTAATTGCTGTGTTGCCTTTTCATCAAATGACTTCAATAATGCTAAACGCTCCTTCTGCCTTTCCGATTCAAGTGCTAAAGAAGCGTTGGCATAATTGGTAGTAATGGCTTTCTTTTCCTTTTCTGTCAGATCCTTTTTACTTAACTCGTAAGCAAGATTATAATCGAGGATGTTCTTTTTTTCTTTGTAGTAGTTGTATTCAGCTGTTAACCTATCCTCAATATTGGCATCTTCATTATCAGCAATTTCTTTTTGAATCCTTGCCCGTTCGTTGGCATTGGAAACAAGTATTTCAAGTTCTGCTTTTGCATTAGCAGCAGCGATATCACGACCTTTTTTGTCATCTTTACCACCATCCCC
>CAYMDR010000065.1:3128-7269 GCA_964389195.1 uncultured Candidatus Peribacteria bacterium
TTCCTTTATCCGGATTAATAACAATGCCCATATTTTTAGCAAGTTCAGCAGCTTGCTTTTCAAGTAATATTCCTTGTTTTTCAAGTTCTGCTGCAGTCGCTTTGTATTCTTCCTTGGCTTTTGCAACACCTTCTGTTTGTGATCTATAATTTACCGCTGTAGCTCCGCCGATATTACCTATTGCGCCCAAAGACGCTGATACGAATTTTGCAAATCCGCTTCTTTGATCTTCTAGGTCAGCCGTTACTTGTTTGGCTGCAAATTCACCACTTTTAGCAAATAATGCATTTGCTTGAGCCTTTAAAGCCTGTACTTTTATGTAAGCGTCTGCTTTATCTGTGTAGTTTTTTTCTGCTTCATCAAGGCTCTTAGTTTTACCAAGTGAATCACCGAGCGTATCATTGTATATTTTTAAAGCGTCGTCTTTGCTAATTACCCCCTGCCTTGCTTGTTCAAAGGCAGATTTTACTTTTAAAGTTTGTTCAGTAGCCGATTTTACGCCTTCACCATAGTCCGATATGGTTTCATTGGCTACTCTCTGGGCCTTTGATACGCCACTTAAAGCATCTTTAACCTTGTCGAAGTTTGCAACCAAATATCCAAGTGCAACAATTAAAGCTCCAAAACCTGTAGTTATCAAAGCGGCTTTAAATCGCTGTGCAGATGTAGCAGAAGCATCCATCATTATAGCTAATTGTTGCTGAGAAAAGGCATATACCTTATTAGCAGCCGTCCCCCTTGTAGTAAGCTCATTGGCTATTCCTTTAACACCATTGGCTACCGACTGTATTGCGACAAGCGATTTTAACGATTCATTTACATCATCTTCGCTGGCACCGGCAAGCACAGCAGCCCCGGCAAATGTCTGCATGGCATCAGCAGCGAATGTAACGCTACCGGCAAATAAATTGAATCCTCTTGTATCGGATGATAGCGCCTTTATTTCTGCTTTGGCACCGCCTATCTGATTGGTAAGCTCTGCAAGGTGCTTCCTTAACTGTATAGCCGCCTCACTATTTCCCATTCCCTGGCGCTCCATGTCCACCAATGCTTTTGTAAAGAACTTAAGTTCTGCCTGTGCATCTCCTACTTTCCCCGCAATATCTAAAAACTTTGGTTGAGAAGTAACACGGGAAAATCCTTCAACTATAGTTCGTGACTTCTCTATCTCTGCATTAAGTTGCGCTACGGCATCATCAGCGCTTTTTGCGTTAGAAGCTATGCTATTGATAGCTCCAACGTTAGAAGATCCACTGGCGAAGCCTGTAACAGTTGTACGGGCCGCTGTGCTACCCGGGTTGAATGATGCACCGGCATTCTGTACTCGTATGCGGGCTTTTTCAAGTTCCTCTAGCTTATTCTTTTCTTTTTCTATCGCATCAACAATTAATTTGGCAGATCCTTGGTAGTTACCTACATTAATCTTTTGTTGTGCCAAAGCATCTACATTTTTACGGATGAACTCGTTATACTTGTTGATCTCGTCATTAAGTTTGGCTTGTCTTGCCCTACCTTCTTCAGTATATAGATTAAGTTTATTACGTTCATCAGTCAATGCTTTTACGGCTGCTCTTGCTCTCTCTATGCTACCTGTATTAGCATTCTGTAACTCTGCCTGAACTTTAAGTTCCCTGTTTTGTTTTTGAATCTCCAAACGATTGGCCGCAATAGCTTTAGCATAATCCGTTTGAAGTGTTATAACCTTGACATCTGTAGCAAATCTTTGTTTAACAAGGCTTTCAACTGCTTTAAGTTCTTCCTGTAGTTTGGCATTGGCCACTGAAAATTCACGGATAGACTGCGCCCCTTCCATTTTAGTTTTAATGGTTGGGTATGCTTTTATAGTGTTAGCTATTTCAGTCAGATTGCTTTTTAAAAAGTCAATCTCTTTGCCGACACTGTTAACATCTATTATACTGTCTATCCTATCGCTCATTTTGCCAATTTTAACTGTTCATAATATGCATTGTATTGCTTGAGCCTTTCGCAATATTCCCTGACCGTAATCATGTCAGTAATATGAAATTTTGCATGATTACTGATAGCGATCAGTGCGCCGGTAAAAAATGCTCTTGTAGGTGTTGATTTCTCACCTTTATCTTGCTTATCCAGTATCCCGGCATAACGTAATTTTTTAAGATCAAGCTGTATTTTAAACTGTTTGCTGCGGTTAAGACAAGACTTGAGATCTTTTATTTTATTGCCATCGTTAAAGGAATATCTAGTATTACATACTAAGTTTAAGAAGATTGCCAAATCCTCATTATAATCGAACTCAAGCACAGTTATTGCAGCATGGATATACTTTAATTTGCACTCAAGCACCGAAATTTCTTTTGATATTTGAAGCATTAGCTTCGTTTCATTATTGCCTACAGCATCGTTATAGTCAATAAGAATATTAAGCCAGCGTTCGTGTAGGTCTAGTGCATCGGGAATAGCGCCTGATTTTACAAGGCGTGTAGTATTGTTATCGACAAGGCAATCTATAAAAATGTACAGTGGGATATCATCAATCCCCTGATACATATTGTACTCTGTCTTTTCCGGTTGCGTCCTCTGCTGATCCAATTCTCCACAAGCAACCTTCTTTCCAAACAGCCATTGTTTTATTTTCGAGTATAGCTTTAATTTTAGCTTCATCTAAGGCTTTTTTAAGTTGTTCATTCTTCCATTCTGCCTTTTGTTTGCATAGCCAGCAACTCATAACTGTAGTTCTTTTCTGAAGTTGTCAATAGTAACCGGCTCAAGCTCTTGGCGATATTCCTGTTTGTATTTATCACTTAGTCCGAATATGTCTTCACCATATCTTTCACGTAGCATTGAATCTTTCCAATCTTCTGACCTTACATCTATCAACCCATTATTAGCCCCGGCTATTATCTCCGTCTGAAATGCTCCGGTATCTCTTAGTTTGATTGGCCCCGGTTCCTTTCCGAAAATGATCACTGATGCGTCTGAATAAAAAGGCATCTGAGACCCGTCAGCTTTCAAACCTTGCAACTGCTGCTCTACCTGTAGATTAGCATACAGATCCGACGTATCGTTGATAGATTTATCTACGATCTCATTCTGGTTGATCTTCTCCACCCTCTTTAACAAGTCCGCCGGTGTCGTCATTTTTAGACTGTAATTTTTTTGGATTCATCAGCTTATACGCCTCTTTAAGTTGCTTTTCGGTTAGCCCGTGGTGCGCCTCATGTTCTACAAATTCTTTTTCGCTTACTGACTTAACCCAATTTTCGTTAAAACCTATTCCGTTGTAGTTCATAACTTTTTAAATTTAGCCTCCGGAATTACCCGGAGGCCGAATGATTATTTGGTTAAAACAACAGGTAAAATCTCGATACCTGTGGCATCTGCACCGTCAAGCTGCGCAGGTGTTGGTCCTGATAGCTTGATTTTTGTTCCGCTTGATAATGCTGAGTATGCTGTGTTATCGAATGTAACAGTTAAGCATTTCAAAGTATTATCTGCGGCCACAGATGTGATAGTTAAAGGCGTTCCGTAATTGGTACCCGTACCGGCTGCGAAATCAGCATCCAACGTAGCAAGGATAGCACCGTAATCATCAAAGATGTTGTACTTTTCTTTTAGATTAGATCCAGGAATGTACATGCCGATTTTAAATACATTGCTAGAGTTACTAATGTATGTTAATGCAGCATCCATCAAACCAACGATATCTTCAACATTACCGGTTGTTTCCATCCAATACGGGTTATCGAAGTATTCACTAGTTGAAAGAATAGATACTGTTACTTCAACTAAACCTTCTTCCACATTTTGCCCAGTTGCAATTTTGTTACCAGTGAAAAACAATTTAGCTTGGAAGCCTTTAAAATCAGTACCTGATTTAGTACCCCATACAACACCGTTTGCATCTAATTCTAAAATGCGTACAGTTTGATTGTTGAATGTTCTAAGGCGTTTTAATAAATCGGAACCAGCAAAAAATTTAATTTTATAGCCGGGTTTACCTTCTAATAAGGTTGCTTTAAATCCTAAATTCAATGTACCTTCTTTGTTGGCTTCAGAAGCATCTGCAATGTCTTGCGCTTCGTTAATTACAAAAAGTTTACTTGAATCTTCTTTTGATAGTTTAGAGTTAGCTACCAACTTTGCCAAAAAAGTGTCTGCA
>CAYMDR010000066.1:0-7050 GCA_964389195.1 uncultured Candidatus Peribacteria bacterium
TAATAATCGTAATAAGAGACAAAATAACTTACGGCATTCTCAGGAAAAAACTCTTTAAACTCACTACAAAGCTGTGCTGCCAAAGTTTTATTATGGGCAATCACCAAGGTAGGACGTTGTAACTTTTGAACAATATTAGCAATCGTAAAGGTTTTACCCGTACCGGTAGCGCCCAATAACACTTGGTGTTTCTTGCCCTGCTCTAAGCCTTTTACAAGAGACTTAATAGCTTTTGGTTGATCGCCGGTTGGTTGAAATGGCGAAACAAGTTTAAATGTATTCATACAAATATATTCACAAAGACAAAAGTAGTGTCTTTACAAGAATCCAATTATAACTGAAATAACAAAAAAGGAAAGTTGAGTTTTGTAAACCTCTCATCATTTCATTTAAATATTTTTACTATATAATCAGTGGCAGCCCATTATATTCTTAACCCTCTCTTTTATATGGCTAAACATAAACCACTTTGCTTAGTTATGACCCTCCTCGTTATTGTCGGTGGTCTTAACTGGGGTCTCGTTGGTCTCGGCTCTTTCCTTGGTATGAACCTCAATGTAGTAAACCTCATCCTCGGCAGTATCCCAACATTAGAAAACGTTGTTTACCTTCTCGTAGGAGCATCCGCTGTTGCTTCAGCTGTTATGCTTTCTTCTTGCAAGGAATGTGCTTGCGAAAATAAATAGTTTTTCACAAATCTTAAAAAAAGAGCCTCGCTATATAAAATAGCGGCGCTCTTTTTAAAAACTCCTTCCAAATCACTCTTTGACATGAATAACATATAGTTGAATAATAGAGTCATCTACCCCTTTTTATCCCTTGATGAGAAAATTAATTCTAACACTTGGTTTTGGCCTTCTAGCGATTTGGGGAGTTTTTGGCATATATTGGGGGATCTCAGCTGGCATCAACCCTCAATCATCGATGGACATGACCCTTAAAATGGCAGAAGTTGTACAGAGTTCCTATTTCGTTCCAGGATTTTTAATCTACATGGCACTCATGATGGGAGCAGCCTTTTCACCATTATTCACCAATTTTTTCAAAAATATTAAAAAGAAAAAACACCTCATGCAAGTAGGCCAAAAAGCCACAGCCAAAATCCTAGCGATGAAAAATACCGGGATTATCATCAATAACAACCCTTACATTAAAATGACCGTTGAGGTAAAAAGCGGCATCCATGCAACTTTCAACACCACCATCTCCTACTTCAACCCCTTAAGAGTCGGTGACTCCGTAGAAGTACTTTACGATCCGGCAAACCCAAGCGAGGCTATGTTGGTAAAATAAAGGTCACCGTCTCATGTAATAAAAGATTTAAAAAGCTCCCTAAGAAAACATCTTAAGGAGCTTTGCAGCCTGCGTCGAAGGCAATTTCGTCATCAAGAGTATAAACGCTGGTCGGTGGTGGAATCAAGGGGAATCGAACCCCTGAAGATTAATTTGACGAAATTACCTTCGCACCAAGCTGACCCCACGCCGAACCAGCTAATACAATTATAGGCAAAACTTATGAAAGAAAGTTAAAAAAAGTCTTAAAAAAGCATGAGTAAAAATACTCTGAGCAAAATGAGGATTTTAAAAAGACCGGGTTTCGTGGGTTCCCGGTCTTTACAGCTGCTGTAGTTCAAAATAGTGTTTCTACAAGGAAGCAAGAAAAATACGACCGAACCGTATGGACATATACGGAGAGGAAGTATTTTTCGAAGCTGACGCAATAGAAACCTATTTTCAACTACAACCCGATGTCTCCCCGCAATCCAAACATTTATAGCAGCTACCATTGCGTACCATCACGGAACCACAAGCGCTACACATAGCCGCATCTTCATTGTTTAAATGCAGAGCTTTATCCTTTTGGATCTTGGCAAACTCCTCTTTAGAAACCATGTGAGCATCGTTTGCTAAAACCTTTTGGTCGGAGTCGGCAGTAGTACCAACAGCTCCAGAAAGCGGCGATTTATGGGTGCGATCCTCCATAAAAGAGGCTGAAAGCTCCTCTACTTTTCCCTCATGTTCAAAGGGAACCTGACGTAAAAAAAGGTTATTGCCTTCACTGTAAGCGCGATCCACCAAGTCGGCGTTATGGTATTTTTTAGCCGTTTCTTTTGGTAAGAATTTCAAAGCGAGCCATCGACCGATATAATCCATAATCGATTTTACCATTGGGATATCACGATTCCCAGTCATACCGGCAGGTTCAAAACGTGAATGACAAAACTTACTCGCCAAAACTTCTAAAGGCACACCATACTGTAAATTCATCGAGATCGATAGAGCCAGAGCGTCCATAATACCTGAAAGCGTGGAGCCCTCTTTACTCATCTTAATAAAAATTTCACCCGGATTTCCATCATCATATAAACCAGCTGTTATATAACCTTCGTGTCCAGAAATAGAAAATTTATGCGTAAGACTATGTCGTTCCGAAGGAAGTTTTCGACGCATCGGTTTCTGCACAATCTTTTCAATCACTTGGCTCACCTCTTTTGCTCCAACCATCTCATCTCCATCCTCCATATCTTCAAAATTAAACAACGCCGCATAGGTCTCATTCTCGGAAGAAGAGTTCAAAGGTTGGCTTAATTTACTACCATCACGATAGATAGCATTACATTTAAGCATCAGTTCCCAACTTTCCATATAAGCCGTTTGAATATCTTTCATGGTGCACTCTTCTGGCATATTCACCGTCTTAGAAATAGAACCACTGATAAAAGGTTGAGCCGCCGCCATCATATGTAAATGGCCGGTATAAGGGATAAAGCGCTGTCCTTTTTTACCGCACTTATTAGCGCAATCAAAGACGGCATAATGTTCCTGTTTAAGATGCGGAGCCCCTTCAATCGTCATCGTGCCACAAATATATTCATTAGCAGCTACAATTTGCTCTTTACTAAACCCAAGGGCCATCAACATATCAAATTCAAAATCGTTTATTTCTGCGTCACCCATGCCAAGCACTTTGCGGCAAAAATCCTCACCTAAAGAAAACTTATTAAAGGCAAACTTCAATTCAAACACACCGCTCATTTGAGCCTCCACCGCCATAAGTTCCTTATCGGTAAAACCCTTGGCCTTCAAACTTTCAGCATTAATAGAAGGACAACCATTCAAACTAGCATGCCCTTTTACATAATTTTCAATATCTTTAATCTGTTCTGCGCTGTAACCCAAAGTTTCAAGTGCAGGCTTTAAAGATTGGTTCACGATCTTGAAATACCCCCCACCAACCAATTTTTTAAATTTCACCAAAGCAAAATCCGGTTCAATACCGGTAGTATCACAATCCATCACTAACCCAATCGTTCCAGTAGGAGCAATAACAGACACCTGCGCATTACGATACCCAAACTCCTCTCCCAACTTTAAAGCCAAATCCCAAACATCCTGTGATGCCTGTAGTAAATCTTTTGGCACAAACTTTGGATTGATACCCTGTGGAGCCACCGTAAGACCTTCGTAAGCTGTAGCTGGTTCATTATAGGCAGCCCGACGATGGTTACGAATAACCTTCAACATATGCTGCTTATTTTTTTCATACTTCTTAAAAGGGCCTAATACTTTCGCCATCTCAGCAGAAGTTGCATAAGATTCACCACACAAAATAGCCGTCAAAGCACCGCAAATAGCATAGGCCTCGTCAGAAGTATAAGGGATACCCATCTGCATCAACACCGTACCAATATTAGCATAACCAAGCCCAAGCGTACGGAAATCATAACTCAATTGAGCAATCTCTTTAGAAGGAAATTGCGCCATTAAAACCGATACCTCCAACACAATTGTCCACAAACGAGCGGTATGCCTATAACCATCAATATCAAAATGTTTCGTTTTAGGATTATAAAATTTAATCAGATTGATCGACGCCAAGTTACAAGCGGTATCATCCAAGAACATATACTCACTGCAAGGGTTGCTGGCATTAATACGCCCATCTTCCGGGCAGGTATGCCATTCGTTAATAGTGGTATCGTACTGAACACCAGGATCAGCGGAAGCCCAAGCGGAATAAGCAATTTTATCCCAAAGTTTTTGTGCTGGCATCGTCTTATAAACCTTACCATTAGTACGATTTTTCAAGTCCCAATTACCATTCTGTTTTACTGCACTAATAAATTCGTTAGGGATGCGCAACGAATTATTGGAGTTCTGTCCACCCACCGTTAAGTAAGCTTCTGAACGAAAATCCGTATCATAACGACGGAACGAAAACTCTTCCGGTTTCATCCCATCCTCGATCTGCATCAACACTCTCTTAATATATTTTAAAGGAACATGCTTTTTATTGGCCTGAAAAATAAGTTTCTTAAGTTGAGGATTTTTTTCAGCATCGATACCAGATTCATAAGCACAATCAACAATCTTTTTGAGCTCTTCATAACAGATATGCGAACCTGCATTTAAAGCAGCAACCTTCTGCTCTTCAATCACTTTCCATTCAATAAACTGTTCAATTTCAGGATGATCCATATCTAAACAAACCATTTTAGCGGCGCGGCGTGTGGTACCACCGGATTTAATAGCTCCTGCAGCACGATCAAGTACACCCAAAAAACTCATCAAACCGGAAGAAACACCCCCACCCGAAAGGTTTTCATTACCACCACGAACTTTAGAAAAATTAGTTCCAGTACCGGATCCATATTTAAACAACCGCGCTTCACGCACCACCAAGTCAAAAAGCCCTCCCTCATTCACCAAATCATCCTTTACCGATTGAATAAAACAGGCATGAGGCTGAGGACGAGTATAAGCATCCTTCGACTTCGTTAATTTTTCGGTATCCGGATCAACATAGTAGTGTCCCTGTGCGTCACCGGTAATACCATAGGCATGGGCAAGACCTGTATTAAACCACTGCGGACTATTGGGAGCACACATTTGAGCCACAACCATATATTTCAATTCATCTTCAAAAGCTTGGGCATCCTCTGCTGTGTCAAAATAGTTATATTTTTCACCCCAATGCCGCCAAGTGGAAGCCAAACGTGTCGCCACCATTTTAACAGAAGTTTCTGCGCCAAGTATCGGCTTACCATGTTCATCCAGCTTTGGTTGACCATTGCTATCATGTTGCGGCACACCCTGTTTACGACAATATTTCTGTGCCAAAATATCGGTAGCAACCTGAGACCAAGTATTTGGAACTTCAACATCTTTCATCTCAAAAACAATCGATCCATCAGGATTCGTAATCCTAGAGGTACGCAACTCATATTCAAAACTAGCAAAAGGATCTTTACCGGCCTCAGTAAAAAACCGTGGAATTTTCAAACCTTTCTTAACGCGATTTTCGGACGGGTTAGCCATAGTTTTTTTGTGTTAAAAATGTGAAATAAAAAGAGAAAAAGAAGCAACCTAGGAACCCCATGGAAAAACCTGGCGAGAAACCTAGACAGAACCCAAGAACACACCATATATAGGTGCTTAGGTAAGCAGGTGCTACTAAATCTGGAACGAGCTACACGATAGTCTTTTGGTTTTTTTTCGTCAAGAACTTAAAAGCCAAAATTATTTAATTTACTTGCCTAAATGTTGATCACCACTTTTTGTTATAAATTATTCCAAGGCACATAATAAATTGCAAAACCCAGCAAGGTCACTTTGAGAAATCTCATTGAATGTATAAAAGCTAAAATGGTAGGATCAAAAAATTTCCTACACTCGTGCACCCCACCCACCTCGTGCCTCGCGCAAAAAAATCTTCTTCCACCCACTTGCACGAACTTTTTGAAAAGATTAGCATCAGCACATGAACAACCAAATTTACCTCCAATTCGCCATCAAAATTGCCAAACAGGCCGGTAAAGTTCTAGAAGAGAATTTCAAACAAGAGCATCAAATTAGCCACAAAGGCCCTAAATCTATCAAATACAATCTGGTCACCGAAACCGATCGTCAGTCCGAACAACTTATCGTACGCGCCATCAAAAAAAATTTCCCAACCCACAGCGTGCTCGGCGAAGAGTACGGCAATTCTGGCACCGGCTCTTCTGAATACCGCTGGATTATTGACCCACTTGATGGCACTACTAACTATATTCATGGTTATCACTTTTTTGCCGTTTCCATTGGGGTAGAAATAAAAGGAGAGATCGTTGCAGGCGTAGTGTACGCGCCTTTATTAAAAGAACTTTTCACCGCTTCCAAAGGCGGCGGAGCTTTTTTAAACGGCAAACCCCTCCATGTTTCCAAAGCAAAAAAGCTGGAAGATTCGTTACTCGCCACCGGCTTTCAATACCGCGATGAATATAATAATATCCCCCACTTAAGCCACTTCCTGCCGCTCGTCCATGGCATCCGCCGCAGCGGTAGCGCCGCCATCGATATGTGCTATGTCGCCGCCGGCCGCTACGAAGCCTACTGGGAAGGCGGTATTTACCCGTGGGATATCGCTGCGGGCAGCCTGATTGTGGGCGAAGCTGGTGGGAAAGTTAGCGCGCTTGATGGGTCTGCTTTGAAGTTAGATAACCGCAGGATTTTGGCGAGCAATGGGTTGGTGCATAGGGAGATGAGTGGGTATTTTAAGAAATACTAATCAACACCAAAAATGCCAGCCCTCCAACTACAATTCGGAACACCAAAACACGGATGGCTTACGGTAGAATTGAGATCGCAACAATTTAAACTAAAATTCGATGCTTCAGATGTACCCGCAAATCCAATAGAGCAATTATGCGACGCCCTCATTAATATTTTGAAAGGAATAGAATCTGAAGTTTGGTGGAATTTAGAACCAAAAGGATATTATTTTGAATTCAAGAGAGTTGAGGAAAAATTCATGCTAACCATTACTGCAAACGATGGCATGGATGAAAACAGAGAAACTAAATTCACATTAACGGGTGACTTTGAATCTATCATTTTTCCGTTGTACCAAAGCATCGAGAAATTCGCGTCTTCCAACTTTGAAAAAAAGCATTGGCCAACGATAAATCCACAAAAAATGAAAAATTTAATTTCCATTATAAAAGAGCAAAAGGACTCTATCTGATTTTCAGCTAGAGAGAGCCAATATTTCAATATAATCCTGCCACATTT
>CAYMDR010000067.1:0-512 GCA_964389195.1 uncultured Candidatus Peribacteria bacterium
CCCTGGTAACGGAAAGTGGAGATACAAAAAATGGTACAAGTTATGCAGTCTGTAAAGTTGAAGTAGAAAAGGATGCGGAAAAATATCTTCAAGTTTTATACAAAAATTCCCTTCCCAAAGATCTTTATGCAAAACTCAGAAAAAACGCAAATTTTTTTCTTTCTCGTAATAAATATTCTTTCGATCTTCCAGAATTAAATCTCAGAAGAATCGTAATAATGCATTTAGTAACAGCAGCAATTGGGCTACCCATTAGCCGTGTTTTACAGCAATCACATGGTCCCGAAGTATGCAATATGATGGCAGAAGGTAGACCTCTCCAGGATGGCTCCTATAAATATTTTACTCCCCATTTTAACCCTAGGACAAGAACTCCAGCCCGAATGATTGAAGAATGTAGAAGTGAATTTGAGACAGTTGTTCCACCAGAAATGGCTCAAAAATCTTACGAAGCTACATTTAAAGATAAAAAAGCTAAATAGAATAAGCCGGAGAGTTTACATGGCGGAACG
>CAYMDR010000067.1:522-7021 GCA_964389195.1 uncultured Candidatus Peribacteria bacterium
CAATAATAATAAACAAGCGCTTTTTTTGCAAGAGCTGTTATTTGCAAGCCGTTAGCTGATATTTATAACCTACCCCAAAAATGCTAAGCTACCTTCTGAGTGCTGGATATAGTCGCTGAGCACAATCGGGGTAGGGGCCCCGTTCTTGTGCGAAGAGGCTATATCCAGCACTCAGAAGATTAACTAGCATTACTCATGCGCATAGGCATCGACTGCAGAATGTACTCCTCCCGTTTTACGGGTATTGGCCGCTATGTTTACGAATTAACGGAGAATCTTTTTAAAATCGATTCAAAAAACGAATACATCCTCTTTTTCAACCAGCCCGAATATAACCTTTTCCAGTCTCCAAACCCTCGTGTCAAAAAAGTTTTGGTAAATGCCAAACATTATTCCTTCAATGAACAAACAAAATTTCTCCACATTCTCAATAAACAAAAATTAGACCTCATGCATTTTACTCATTTTAATGCGCCTATTTTCTATTCCAAACCTTCCATCGTAACCATCCACGATCTTACCCTCCACTTTTTCCCCGGACGTAAAATGACCACACCTCTGCATCGTTTGGCCTACCATATAACTCTGAAAAGTGCTGTAAAAAAAGCAAAAAAAGTCATCACCGTTTCTAAAAACACCAAAAAAGATTTACAAAACTTACTAAAAGTCCCGCATGCCAAAATTGAAGTAATCTACGAAGGTGTTCACCAAAAGTTTCACCCTATTAGCTCCACTAGCGCTGCCCACAAAATTGTTCTAGAGACAAAAAATAAATACAACCTTAACAAACCTTATCTCCTTTACACGGGTGTATGGCGAACCCATAAAAATATTCCTAATCTTCTCAACGCTTTTCACATATTAAAAAAAGACCATAATTTTGATGGTTACCTGGTTATAACTGGCCGTAATGACCCCTTTTACGCTAAGGAGATTATCGATCATGCTCGTAATCTAAAACTCGAAAAAGACGTTATTTTCCCGGGTCTTGTCCCAGAAGAAGACTTAGTCCCACTCTACAATGGGGCACTCCTTTACGTTTTCCCATCCCTTTATGAGGGTTTCGGACTTTCTCCGTTAGAAGCCATGCAATGCGGTGTGCCAGTAGTTGTTTCCAATAGCTCTTGCCTACCAGAAATCTGTGGCCACGAAAATGCGCTCTTTTTCAATCCAAATGATCCGCAGGATATTGCCACTAAAATGTCACAGGCTATAAAAGATCCGCAACTGCGCCAAACACTCATAACCAATAGCCTCAAGCACGTGAAAAATTTTTCTTGGCAAAAAATGGCCGAACAAACACTAAAGGTATATAATGAAACACCTTAAGCAAATTTCATGTGGGATCAACTCCAAAATATTCTTCCTCAAGTGACAGGGAAATATAATTTCACTATTACTTTAAAGGCGATCCAAATCTGCCAAGAATACCGTAAAGTAGCCGAGGAATTACTGCCCAAAGATGTCTTAAAGAACACCTTCCCTAAATCGTATGAAGATAACACGCTCACTATTGGGGTATATAACTCCGCCTGGGCTCAACAGGTGCAAATGTACAAACATACCATTCAGCAAAAAATAAACGAAAAATTCGGTCCGGTAGCCATCAAAAACATAAAAATTAAAGTCAGCATCGATCCGGCCAGCGAACAACCTCAATAAACCTCAGGCATGAGTCTTTGGCAAAAGCGGTTCCACCAAAGGAGCCATTTCATTTAAAACGGTATTTGGCAAAAGAATAGCGTACTTGCCCTGCTGCGTCTTAAAAGAAAATTGCGATGCCGTTATAAGACCCAACGTCTTTTTAAATTCATGTGTCAAAATCTCACCATATTGTAAACGCTTACTTTTTTTATCTTCCGCAACTTGCTGTTCCAAAGTTTTAGTGCGCTGCACAGCAATTTTTGCACGTTTACCTTTCATGAAAAAATTGATAAGCCATATACCTAGAAATCCAAATTGAAGCATGCCAGCCTCCCATGATTTAGAGTCATCCCTATTAACAAAAATAATTTCTCGGGGCATAAAAATAACATCATAGTAAGCGCTATCAGGAAAAAAACGCTGAGTATAAATTACATGTGCCCGTTCAATTTTATAGATAACTTTTTGCTCCCGTTTTTTTTCTTCCATAGTGTCATAATAAAATGGTACATGCCCTCATATTAGGATAAATGATCAAACTTGTCCTTTGTTTTAAACAAAACAACTCTTGACAATAAAAATAGAGTAGATATAAACTAACACCACTTTACAACCCTTAATTCAACTTAGAGTGCTCAAGATACGTCTTACGAGAACAGGTAAAACCAAACAGGAAAGCTTCCGTATTGTGGTTGCTGAACATAGCAATGCTGTAAAAGGTAAAAGCATTGAGCTCGTTGGCAATTACAACCCTGCTACTCAACCAAAACAGTTAACAGTAAAAAAAGATCGCATTGAATATTGGATCAGCAAAGGTGCGCAACCATCTGATACCGTAGCGGTTATTTTAAAGAAGAACGGTTTTGCCAATATGGAAAAATACATTGGTACTCGCGATAAACATCGTAAGGGAAAAAACGCTGAAGCAGGTGCGACCGCCGCTGCTACCCCGGCTGCGTAAAAATAACTTTTAACCTCTTCCTGCTATGTCCGATGCTAAAGATTTTACTCAAGGGCCAGATCGTGATTTTATCGAATACATTGTTAAGCAGATTGTAGAGCATCCTGAGCAGGTTGAAGTGGTTCGCAATGTGGACGAAATGGGTGTACTGATTACGCTTAAGGTAAGCAAAGAAGACATGGGGAAAATCATTGGAAAAAGCGGACAAACAGCTAAATCTTTACGTATTTTACTCCGGGTGATCGGTTCAAAAAACAACGCTCGGGTTAATTTAAAGATTGTAGAACCGGATGGCAGTGAAGTAATATCTTAACAGGCAATACCCGGCTAAGGCGGGGCATCCTAACCAACAACTATGGCAGCTTCTATTATTGATTTAGCACAAGATTACGATATTGTTCAGATTATTAACAAGGGTCTAGCTTACGCTATTATTATTGCTGGATTTTTATCCGTCGTTTTTATTTTCATTGGTGGTATCTCTTTTATTCTTTCAGGTGGCGATGAAGGTAAAATTAAACAGGCTGTAGGCACTATTCGTTACGCTATTATTGGCTTGATTATTACTGTTTTATCCGTGGTTATTGTTGGAACCGTAGGTCGCGCGCTTGGTTTGGATATCATTAGATATATCAACTTTGGCGACATCGTTGAAAACATCCAAAGCCTTTCTTCCGTTAGCACCGGAGGCAGTAGCGGCAGCAGTTCATTAGATTAACACGCAAACCGAAGTTTGCGCCTATGAAAAAGTGGTTTCAAGCTATGTGCTTGGTCTAAACACTTTTCAGCGCATTTCTGGAAATATTTTGCCAATCGTAAGGAAAACGATAGGTTTCATTTGCCCTTACTAAAGCCATAAAAATATCCCAAGGATTAAAAGAACCGAAGGTAAAACTATTTCCGCTCTCTAAGTTTGGATGGTAGTTTTCTAGCAGTGGTGATTTTTCATGACCCACCACAACCACGCCATTTTGCATGATTTCATGAATATCCTTCGCATGCTCTTCTAAAATCAGCGCCATATCAGTGGCCAATAAATATTCTTGAATTTTAGGACTATTACGACCATCTTCAGGGTTAATCCAGGTGATTTTTCCAGTCGGATGCTTTACAAAATCGGCTGGCTCACTTTCGCTCACTACTAAGACTTTACCTGGTAACACCAAGCACCCTTCCAAAAGTTCATAAACCATTTTTTGTGCTTATCTTTGGGAGCAAAAATCATCATCAAAGCATCGCGTTGATCGTCCTTTGGCCAGCATTTTACAAAAACTTCTTGTTTAGCTTTTTTCTTGGCCTCTTTTACTTTTGGGTATTCACTTTTGCCCATATTTATATTAAGTTGAAATCCAACCATTATAGCAGAAAAACAGCCTATGAAAAAGCTCATTCTCATAGACGGGAACGCCATTTTGCATCGCGCATACCATTCCCTGCCCCCTTTTAAGACCAGTAGCGGCGAATCAACCAATGCTATTGTGGGCTTCCTGCGAATGCTTATCGACCTCTATAAACGGGAAAAACCCCAATATATAGCCATCGCCTGGGGACGCGCCGCCCCCCCCGTTCTACACCAGGAATATCGGGAGTATAAAGCAACCCGTTCCGCACCCCCTGATGATCTATACCCCCAACTCCCACCTTTAAAGCAAATTTTAGAGGCTTTTCATGTACCCTCCTTGGAGCTTGATGGTTATGAGGCCGATGATATTTTAGGAACTTTAGTTCAATATGGTGAAAAAAATCCCGAATTAGCCATTACCATTGTCACCGGCGACCGTGATGCGCTGCAACTCGTATCAAATCAAACCCATGTGCTTATGCCCATCAGCGGCATTTCTGAGGTACTTATCTACAATCCTGAAAAAGTTAAAGAAAAATTTGGTATCTATCCAATACAAGTTATCGATTACAAAGCACTTTGCGGTGATCAGTCCGATAATATTCCCGGAGTACCGGGTATCGGTCCAAAGCAGGCGCAGGAACTTCTTCAAAAATATGAAACACTCGAAAATATTTATCTAAATATAGATGAACTCCCCGAGGGTCAAAATAAAAAACTCACCTCCGGCAAAACAAGTGCACTTTTAAGCAAAAAACTGGTAACTTTAGAACTACATGTCCCCATTGTTTTTCAGCTAGAGCAAGCCAGTTGTAATAATATCGACTACGAAAAAGTTAAGCAACTCCTCCTGTCACTAGAAATAAAATCCTTAGATAAAAAACTGGATGAACTTAAAAAACTGTGCGACGGAAATAATTCATTGCAACAAAGCTTATTTTAAAAGTACAAAAGTTGTTGTAAAAAATGGTTTTCTATACTATATTCTCTTCAGCCCATTTTTAGCTATACATGCCAAAAGCAAGAGTAATCGCAAGTCTCGACATAGGTAGCTCCAAGATTAGAACCGTTGTGGGAACCTTAGAGGGAAAATCACAAGTGCCAAACATTATCGGAGTAGGAATCGCGCCCTCTACCGGCTTACGAAAAGGAGCTGTTATTGATGTTGAAGAAACGATTAATAGCATCTCTTCATCATTGGAAGATGCCGAAAGAATGGCTGGAGAACCAATAAATCATGTATTCCTTGGTATTGGAGGCAACCACATTGAATCCATTAATAGCAAAGGTGTTATCGCTGTTTCACATGCCGGCAATGAGATTACCGAAGACGATGTTGACCGTGTACTAGAGGCCGCACAGGCTGTAAATATCCCAAGCAATCGCCGTATTTTACGTATCATTCCTAAATCTTTTACCGTTGATGAGCAAAAAGGCGTGAAATATCCCGTAGGTATGACCGGCATCCGCCTTGAAGTCGATGCACATATCATTACGGGCTTAGTTCCAAGTGTTAAAAATATCGAAAAGTGTGTACTCCAAGCCGGTGTAGATATTGATGATATTATTCCTTCCGGTTTGGCTTCAGCCGAAGCCGTACTTTCCAAGCGTCAAAAAGAGTTAGGTGTGGTGGTGGTAGATATTGGCTCGGGCGGAACAGCCGTAAGTATTTTTGAAGAAGGTACCACGCTTCACACCAGCATGATTCCCGTTGGCGGCGAAAATGTTACCAATGATATCGCTATTGGACTCCGTACATCCATCGATACCGCCGAAAAAATTAAGATCGAATACGGAACCTGTAACCCTGCTGACGTTAACGAACGTGAAATTATCGATCTTTCTTTGGTCAGTAAAATCGATACCCAGAAAGTTTCCAAAAAATTAATGGCCGAAGTTATTCAAGCTCGCTACCACGAAATTTTCATTTTAGTAAAAGATGAATTAGCCAAAATCCACCGTGATGGCATGTTACCTGCCGGTGTTGTGTTAACCGGAGCTGCCGTAAAAATGCCGGGTGTCATCGATTTAGCTCGCGAAACCCTAAATTTACCGGTACAAATAGGTTTTCCTCAAAACTTTGACGGCGTAGTAGATAAGATCGATGACCCTGCTTATTCTACGGCCATCGGATTAATTCTATGGGGGTCACGTTTAGAAAACCGCACCTATGGGTTTTCTTTAAAAGGCTTAAGTTTAAAAAAGGGTCTCGGTGGCTTTAAAGACTGGATGAAGAATTTATTTCCCTAGGGTTTTAAAATTTAATTGACATTGAATCAAATTATAGGTAAGAATAAGTCTCCATTTCCAGAAAAAGTCATATTTCCATTTGTAGTAATAGGAAATAACCAATTGATGTTTCCTGTAAGATCCGTGTTTGTTCCATCTGCAGAATTAATTGTAAATCCACCAGAAGCATCACAACGAGCTACTCGCACATAATTACAAACAGAATTTTCGCCATTATGGGTTAAAGTCCAATGACTAACACTTTCTAAATTAATATTATTAGATATTGTTCCAAGAAGATTCAAGTCTCCACCAACAGTTAT
>CAYMDR010000068.1:0-7007 GCA_964389195.1 uncultured Candidatus Peribacteria bacterium
GTAGAACCCTTGGTATCGAGACAGTGGGTTATTAATGTAAATAAGCCCACTATAAAAGCAGGAGGAAAACTAAAATCCTTAAAGCAGAAGGCTTCCGAGGTTGTTAAAAAAGGCGAAATATCGATCATTCCTGAAAAATTTGAGAAAATTTATTTCCATTGGTTAGATAACCTAAGAGATTGGTGTATTTCTCGCCAAATCTGGTTCGGCCATCAAATACCGGTGTGGTATTGCAATGGTGATAACTGTCCGCCCATCGTTGCTATAGAAGCTCCTAAAAACTGTTCTAAGTGCGGCTCTAAAAAACTTCAACAGGATCAAGACACTTTAGATACATGGTTTTCTTCTGGTCTTTGGACTTTTTCCACATTAGGGTGGCCTAAAAAGACTAAAGATCTCGACTATTTTCATCCAACATCAGTGCTGGAAACCGGTTATGATATTCTTTTCTTTTGGGTAGCTCGCATGATTTTAATGACAACTTACGCCCTAAAAGAGATTCCTTTTAAGAAAGTTTATCTACACGGCTTAGTCCGTGATAAAGATGGTAAGAAAATGAGCAAATCAGCAGGGAATGGTATCGATCCACTTGATATGATCGCTAAATTTGGAACTGATGCGGTGCGTTTAAGCCTTATTTTAGGTACATCAGCCGGTAACGATTTTAGATTATACGAAGAAAAAATCGCCAGTTATCGCAACTTTGTAAATAAAATCTGGAACAGCGCGCGCTTTGTGCTAGTAAATATTCCTCCAAAGAGTAAAGCAGGCCTCACCTTGAAAAAAACTGACCTTAAAACACCTGCTGATCGCTGGATTGTTAGCAAATTACAACAATTAATCAAAGAGGTTACGTCCGATATGGAACATTATAACTTCTCCGAAGCCGGTACCAAAATATACGATTTTACTTGGAGCCAATATTGCGATTGGTATTTAGAGGTTTCCAAAGGGACACACTTAAATCCAACAGTACTCCTTTATGTATTGAAAAATATCCTCAAACTACTTCACGCTTTTACGCCCTTTGTTACCGAAGCCTTATGGGCTCACCTAAATGAAAAAGAGATGCTCATTGCCGAAACTTGGCCTAAATATGAAGCAAAGCTGAACTATCCCAAAGAAACACGCGAGTTCGAAATTATCAAAGACGTTATTACAGCGCTGAGAAGTATACGAGCCGAAAAAAAAGTTGAGCCTTCACATAAAATCAATCTAACCATTTATGGAGGAAAACACACCAAGTTATTACAAAACTTCCAAGAACCTTTCAAACGTATGGCTCGCGTAGAAAACCTTACTATTTTGCCAAAAGGGTCTAAAATAGAAAAAAGTATTTGGAAATACCTTCATGGCATCCATCTTTATATTCCGGCACATGATCTCTTTGATATAAAAAAAGAGACCGAACGTAACTTGAAAAAACTTGAAGAGACAAAGCAAAAACTTGCCGGTTTAGCCTCCCGCTTACAAAACTCAAACTTCACAGCAAAAGCCCCAGCAGCTTTGGTAGAGAAAGAAAGGCAGACCTACAAGGAGTTAGAAGATGAGATAGCAACTATTAATGAAAAACTTCAAGAGTTGGCATCTTTATAATTTTCATGATTAAATCTGATCCCAAAAAAAGTTTGGACGACCTCTACAACACCATTTATCAGCTCATTCAGGAAGAAAAATGGGCTGAAGCTCATCGTGCCTGTTTAGAAATCCTCAATTGCGATCCCGAAAATATAAAAGTAATTCGTCTAAAAAATAAAATTGAAAAAGAGGTTCATCTTATTAATCGCAATGCCGTAAAAGAGGACTTAAAAACGCTAGAACCCCTCTGGAAAGAAGAAAAATATGAAGAGTTACTACTCCACCTCAAAAAATTAACACCTTATGTTAATGATTATCCTGACCTTACCTCTGTTATAAAAAAAGCCGAAAATCTTTACGCTGCACAACTTTCCAAGCAACAACAATCGGTATGGCAGGAAGAAGTTAAGCATATCGAACAATTAATAGCGGAAAAACAGTTTCCTCAAGCTTTAGAAAATACCGAAAAAATAAGAAAATATCTTTTAGATCCTGAACTTTACCACAACCTCATCGTCAAAATAAAAAAGGCATGGATTGATGATGAATTAAGTAAAAATAATGCCCTTCTTTCCAGCAATAAATATGAAGATATTGAGTTTTTTTATCAGTCATTATTGCAAATTGATCCCACCTCTAAAAAATTACACGATCTCTTTGCCGCTGCTAAAAAGCATGCCCAACAGCTAAATATTGAGGAAAAACGTGATTTTATTTATAAAGGTTTGGAAGAAATACGAACACTTTTACAATTAAAAAAATATGAAAAAGTTGTACGAGGTGCAGAGGAAATATTGGCAATAGACCCTCTAAATGCCGAAGCTCAGAAATTTTCAAAAAATGCTAAGAAGAAAATAGAAAAAGAAAGAGACGAAGCCTTAATAAAACAGATGGAAAGCGCACAAAAAGAAACACTCAAAGCTTACCAAAAAGACAAAGAGGGCTTCATTAAAATCTAATAAAGCTTTAAACCCCAGGAGGAGTAGAGATATTATTATCTCTAAGGGCATATAGTTTCCTACCTACACGTGTAAATTGAGGTTTATTTTTTAAATTAAGAATCACGGTAATAGGTTTAACCTGCCTTCGTTCCAATACGCCATGAATAATAGCCTCTTCTGGCATATTCCCCTTATCTCTCAAGAGCGACTCAATAACAGTAGACACGGTACCAGGCTTATAACCCCACTCACTAAGTGCATAAATACCTCTTCCAATCAAAACAAAATCTGAGTGCCTAATAAGCTCATTATGAATAGCTTGCAGATTAATGTTTTTCTTATCAAAATCGGCACTACTAATAGCATTAGATATATCAACAAAATGACGAGGAGCATTACCTTGTCTTAATACAAAATAAATCTTATCTCTCAGGGTTCTAGGATGGATATGTCTCCATTCAATAAGGCCAATACCATCATTTAGAACTTTGAAACTTTTATGGATTTGGAAAAGCGCATAAAAAGCGGCAGAAGGTAGATTTTTAGCTTCTATTACATGCGACTGTATCTCTTTAGTTAAGTCATTCAAACCGACAAGATCACCTTTCTTACGTAAAAAGGTTAAACTATATTGAGTAACCTTATCAACCATTTGCTCCTCTAATTCAGCAAACCTAAAATAAGGATGGTAATAAATAGTATTACTCAAATGAACAAAACGTTTATCTAAAGACAAAATTAAAATAAGAGAAGAGGCATAAATATCATTTTTTTCGCGTATAATCTTGGAGAGTAATAAATCCTCCCTCATAATACCTCCCTGCTGTTGTAAATGTTTAAAAGCTATGTCATTTATAGTGAAAATCTCAAACTTCTCAATATTACGGCGTAGTTTTTGTAAAGCATTTTTTTCGATTTGGCGGATTCTTTCACGGGTAACATGAAAATACTGTCCAATCTCCTCCAGCGTAGCTTTTTTCTTATTATCTAAAGTAAAGCGTCTTTCAATAACGTAACGTTCTTTATCCGAAAGTAAAAGTAGCAACCTCTCAGTTTGATTTTTTAACTGAGACAAGAGCGTTTCAACTGCCGGATCTGTTGGAGTAGCTAGGCTCATGGATATAATATTTTAGAGAATAAACGATTAATTAAGCAATTCAAAGCTTATAAACTGCTTATACGGCATATTCTGACAATTCCGCAAGTTCAAGGGTTGTACACAAAAGAGGATACTAAAGGGAGATTAAGGCTTAAACAAAAGATAATTTACTCCTACTCTCTGATAAGGTAAAAGTAACTTTATCACATTTTTATCATTATTTAGGCGCAATCATATAGCCCAAGCCATGAACATTCTTGATAAAATCTTTACTATCAATATCATCCAGCTTTTGGCGCAATCGTCGAATGGTTGACTGAATAATATTAGAGCTAAAACCGGGTTTAGTCTTCCATACATTAGTCAAAATATCCTCATTAGTAACAACATTTCCCTTATGTTCAAGTAAAAAGTTTAAAATATCAGCTTCTTTCTGAGTTAAAAGGATGTCTTTATTGTTGTATTGAACCTTATTTTGTTTTTTATAAAAAATAAGTTCCCCTGACTGCACTCTTTCCTCCTTTTTATCCTGCACATGGCGGCGATAAAGAGATTGAAGTCGAGCAATAAGCTCTTGCATCTCAAAAGGCTTAGATAAGTAGTCATCAGCACCCAGATTAAGTAGTTCTACTTTCTTATCAATATTACTGATAGCACTTAAAACAAGCACCGGTATATTACAGTGCGCCTTTTTTACCTGTTGAATAAAGTACTCACCAGGTTTACCCTTTAACATCAAATCCAGTATCACCACATCATGGGTGTCTTGATATCCGCAGCGCAAAGCCTCATCAATTGAAGTGCAAACAGTAACAAAGTTTTTTTCTCTTTCTAAAAATTTCTTAATAAAAAGCGCAATTTTCAACTCATCCTCAATAATAAGAACATTCATAAAATCGTGTTAATGTCAGAATCTATATATAGCCATACCAATTCACTGTAAATAGCTTTATTCAAAAATATAGCCGGTACAAGGGATAGTATGAATATATTTTTGATCGGTTTGATGCTCAAGTTTTTTCCTTAGTTGGCTCACATGAACATCTACGGTATTAGTAAAAATATTGGCATTCCGATCCCATACATTTTCCAAAATAGTATTGCGGCTTAAGACCCTGCCTTTATTCAACATTAAAAAATGGAGCAATGAAAACTCCTTATGTCGCAAATAAATAGTCTCATTTTTGTATTTTACTTGATGACTACCCACATCTAACTCCAAATCTCTAAAGACCAAACGGCTATTACTAATATCCTCTTTCATTTTAAAAATGGCATAACGCATTTCAAAAGACATATTCCGAAAAGGAAATGGGTAAGAGTAGTAAGCGTTGATTTCATTTTGAAAAAAAAGCGCAAAAGTTGGGTCTAAATTGCCATGTCCCAATAAAATAATCGGTAAAAGAGGCTTAAAATTCCGACACATCGTGATAATCTCAAGAATAAGATCTTTGCCCAAAGCATCATGCAAAAGCAAAAAAAGACCATCAATCTTAAAAATAGCATTACGAATCTCTTCTAGCTGATAATAAGTAAAGATGTCCGCACTTAAATTCTCGTACTGCAGACCTTTTTTGACAAATGAAGCTTTTCTAGTGTTTTCCGCGAGAACAAGAGTGTGCATACAAAGTAATTTAATATTACTCTCTTTGTAAAAAATATTAGCTAAACCGTCAAACATGCAAAAACACAAAAAGCCGATTTTGCTCTTTAAAAAAACAAAAACATCCTATAAAATGCTGTTGTTGAACACTAGACAACACGCGAACCTTAAAACTTTGATGTTTAAAATAGAAAACCTATGTTAGCGATCCAAGAAGTTATAGAAAAACTTAAGAGCCAAGGAGTCCCTCGTTTTAGAGCATTGCAGCTTGTGCAAGCTGTTTTTAAAGAAGGAAAAAATAACTACGATCAAATTACGACTCTTCCCAAAAACCTTAAAGAGCTTTTGCCAAAGTTATTGCCAATTTATAGTCTAAACATAGTAAAATGCCAGGAGTCAAAAGATCAGCAAACCGAAAAATGTCTTTTTGAAACGCACGATAAACAAAAAATCGAATCAGTGCTATTGCGTTTTAAAGATCAACGCCATTCCGTCTGCGTTTCCAGTCAAATCGGCTGCCAATTGGGCTGCAAGTTTTGTGCAACCGGCACCATGAAATTTGGCCGTAACCTAACCTATGAAGAGATTGCCGATCAAGTGCTGTTTTTTGCCCAGAAATTACAAAAAGAGGACAAACACATAACAAATGTAGTTTACATGGGCATGGGTGAACCTTTTATGAACTACGAAAATGTTTTGCGGTCGGTACGAGTTATTAATGACAAAAAAGGGCTTAATATTGGCGCACGCCACATTACTTTATCCACCTCCGGCATTTGTGAAGGGATCGAAAAATTAGCGGAGGAAGATATTCAAGTGAGCTTAGCTATAAGCCTACACGCTCCTAACCAAGATTTAAGGGCACGTATTATGCCTATTGCCCGTAAATACTCTTTAGATACGCTCATGAAAGCAGTGAATCTTTATATCGCCAAAACAAAAAGGCGAGTTTCTTACGAGTATGTAATGCTAAATAACATCAATGATCATCCGCAAGAAGCACATGAATTAGCAACTTTAGTAAAAGATCAACTTTGCCATATAAATTTAATCCCTTATAATGCCACAGGTATTGAAAATATCACCGGTAGTCAGCACGAAAATATTATAAAATTCCGTGATATCATCAAAGCTGCTGGAATACCCGTAACCGTTCGTGTAACTCTTGGCCAAGAAATAGACGCTGCCTGCGGACAACTAGCCAACAAAGCACAATCCTCGCAATAAAAAGCTTTTCAATAATTATTAATTACTAATTTTTAATTTTTAATTCACACTCCCATGGCCGACAACCAACAGCAGCAACAGATACAGGTAAAACTTGATCCAGCTATGGAACAAGGCACCTTTTCTAATGCCGTATCTGTACATGTAAACCAAAACGAAGTTATTATCGACTTTGGCTATATTTTGCCAAATAACACTCCCATGGTGATTAAAGTGGTGAGCCGAGTGAACCTTAGCCATCAAACCGCTGAATCTTTCATGAAAGTGCTTTCTAACGCCATGTTAGATTGGAGAAATCGCCAAAAAGAAGCTAAGAAGCCAGAATAATTTATGCGAGCTTTACTTCAACGCGTTAAACAAGCGTCAGTTCAGGTCGATGGTCAACAAATCGCCAGTATTGATAAAGGTATTTTAGTACTCTTAGGGATAACCCACGGTGACTCAGATAAAGATATCGCTTATCTGGTGGAAAAAATAGTTAATCTTCGCATCTTTGAGGGTGAAACCGGCAAATTAGATATTTCACTCCTGGATATCAAAGGAGAGTTACTGATAGTGT
>CAYMDR010000069.1:0-6950 GCA_964389195.1 uncultured Candidatus Peribacteria bacterium
TTTTAGTAACTGGGCCTACAGGATCAGGAAAAACCACCACGCTCTATACGCTTTTAGAACGTTTCAATAAACCGGAAAGTAAAATTATTACCTTAGAAGATCCAATAGAGTACCATTTACCAGGTATTTCACAGAGCCAGATTAATGAAAAGCGTGGCTATGATTTTGCCGCTGGTCTTCGTTCTGTATTACGTCAAGATCCCGACGTTGTGATGCTTGGAGAAATTCGTGATTTAGAAACCGCAGAAACCGCAGCACAAGCGGCACTTACCGGTCATGTCGTTTTAAGTACGTTGCATACAAATAGTGCCATTGAAACCATTCCACGCCTTATTAATATCGGTTTACCACCTTTCATGGTAGCGCCAGCTTTGGATACGGTTATTGCCCAGCGTTTGGTACGAAAGTTCTGTCCTAATTGCGTAGAGTTAAAGCCACTCGAGAAAGTAACTTTGGAAGAAATTCAACGCACCGTTGATTTTATTAAACAGATTCAGCCATCGCTCCTTTTACAAATACCGGATCAATTACCTCAAGCTAAAGGCTGTGATATTTGCAGTCATACAGGCTATAAAGGTCGTTTGAGTATTATTGAAGTACTGGATGTCGATAATGAAATGCGTGACCTTATTTTAAATAAAGCTAGTACCACTAAAATGATCGAAGCGGCTCGACGTAAAGGCATGTTAACAATGCGTGAAGACGGTATTATTAAAGTCATTCAGGGGCAAACCAGTCTCCAGGAAATTCATCGCGTAACCACTCTTGCGGTTTAGGTTCATAATGCTTTCCATTTTCCCATAAGATCTTTTTGAATAAGGTTTTTCATTTCCAATGTGGTTAAAATCACACCAAGATTCCCCGGTTTTAAAGAGGTTTGTTCTAAAATTGTTTCAGTGAAAACCGGACGATGCTCGATAAGTGAAAAGATTTTACGTGCCTCTTCATCCAGGCCAAACTGTAACTTTTTTTGCCGAACCACACCTGAACTAAAACCAAGCTGCTGCAGTAATTCGTCGATATTAAAAATAGGATAGGCGACACCATCCATCAAAAGTTTCAAGCAACCTCTAGCTTGAGGGCGATGAATATCTCCAACCAAGGCATAAATATCACGTTGTTGTTCCAGAGCATGATGAGCTGTAATTAAAGCCCCCGAACGCTCCTTGGCTTCAACCACGATGGTAGCCTTACAAAGACCGGAAATAAGACGGTTTCTTTCCAGAAAATTATTCTTAAAAGAAAGATGATCAGGTGGATATTCAGAAAGAAGTGTTCCGCCGGTTTCTAAAATTTTCCGTGCCAAACCGGTATGTGAAGTTGGTGTAACATAGTCCAAGCCCGATGCTAAAACGGCAATCGTCGGCAAATTATTTTTCACTGCTGCGAAGTGTGCAATCGCATCTATCCCAAAGGCTAAGCCACTTACAACAATACCTCCGCTCATCGCAATATTTTCAGCAATCATTAAGGCCATTTTCTCCCCATAGGAAGAGGCTATACGTGATCCCACCACCGCAATATGAGGTTGATGATTATCAAGTGCCGCTCCCTTTCTATATAACAAAAATGGTGGACAAGGGATTGTTTTTAAACTTGAGGGGAACTCTTTTGAGTCTGGAGTAAGCACCATAATATCTTTTTCTAAAAGTTTTGAAAAAGCTCTTGGTAAATCGATTTTTTTTCGCCAATAACAAATTTCCTCACTAAATTCTGCACGAATTCCAGCTTTTTGATACTCAGCTAAAGTTCCTTTTTCCCAGGCGTATTGCCAGTTTTTGAAAAAGTTCCACAAATGAGATAAATGCACATAGGTTAAACCAGGAACCGACTGAAAGGCATAAATAAAAATTTCCATAGCTATTTTTTAAAAGCATCCCCAAGGTACTATGCCGACTTAAAAATTTTCTAAAGGAATTCTTAAAAAAACGCCCTAAAATAGATTCCTAAAAAGTATTTTTTGTGTTATAATTAAAAGATTAATTTTATTCACATGTATGGCAACTCTTCCTCTCAATTTTAATAAAGAAAAGTTTTTAGCAGATTTTCTTGTCTCTAGAGCGATTCAAAACCTCTCAGCTGATAACAAATTAGTACTTCTTCAGAAAATAAACGAAGACGATGTAGAAATTATTTTAAAGCTTTCCGCCATTGTAGAAGATGAAAAAAAAGACCTCAGCGCTTTAACTTATTTGATCGATAAAGTGGTGGATGAAGCCACTTTTGAAGCACTGCATGTCGCAAGGCGAGCAAAGTTAGCAAAAGATGAAGCGACAACCAAAAAAGCTGACGAAATTATTTTAGAAAATCTATTATCCTAACCATATGCTGTTCAGTTGTAAAAAAACTTTTTTAAATAGTATTAAGCCCTCCCGGAGCATCTTTTTGGAAGAACCTCGCCAGGAACCACCAGTAAGTGAGGCGCAAAAAAATCAACAGCTTGAGAATAAGGTGGGGGCAGAGATAAACCTTATAAGCCAATTAGAGTGGGTTAAGCTTGCTCAAGCTTTAGGGAAGAGCCCGAATGTATTAATACAAGAAATGAAGGTCAGTGTACGAGATGCAGCAAGGCAAGCTGCCGATGCAGCGCTTTTAGGTAATTTACCGGAAGCAGAGTTAATAAAAGCTATTGGTGCAGCTGCGCACGAGGCAGCAACAGCATGGTTAAAAGCCCAACAAGCCGCGGCCGAAAAAGCAAAAATAGATCAACTACTTATAAGTCTGGCCAATCCGGTTCCTGCTTATGCGTTAGCAATAGGCATTTTGAGGGCAAATAATGAAGGCATGCCTGCCAATCCTGTTATTCTTGCAGCTGCAGAAAGTGTTATAGCCACCGCACGTGAAAATGTTAAAAATAATTGGGGTGCTCCCATTAATCTTTTTATTGATGCCATAGCCAAAATGACCGGTCACGGCGATAATTTTACCATCCCTTTACATGAACGAATCATCACCGCTTTAGCTGAACATGGAGCAGGCAGCAGTGCAGGTATGGACAAATCCCAAATGGTAAATGCGATGAGTGGTATTGCTGAAAAGGCACTGCTGGAAACTCCGTTACCAGGTGGTCTTCAGGTAGGTGAAGTCAGTAGCTTAGCTCAAATTTTGAATGCTGCTAAAAATGCAGCCATGACTGGCGTTCCTTTACGTGGTAAAGAAGACGAATCTGCCCCTCCGGTTATGTCTTATAACGATGCCTTAGACATTATCCGTCAGGAAAACGAACAGGGGCCAACCGACCCCGCTGCATCAACGCAAGCACGTTTGGTTATGGCTGACACTCAGCGGCAGATGCTGGCAACATATGGTGATCAAATTACAAAATTTACGGGAACTTTAAGATTAGATCCAGTAACAACTCAAAATCTTAGCACCGCCATGGTAGATGGATTGGCTCGTCTAAACCCCGATGAACTTGCCAATGGGGATATATTATCCATACTTGCAAACATTGCAGAGCCTACCTTAAATAGACAACCATTTGCTGATACAGAAGACACAAGAGAACTCTTGGCCAGTGCTGAAGATGCGGCGAGAGGATTAGGGGATAGTAAAAAACCTGAAGAAGGTGGAGCCCCAGATGAAGCACCAAAGGGCTTGCAAGAGGCAATTGCTTTAGCAACACAAACCGGAACAGGACTCCTTACTGCAGCAAGATCTTATACTGCGCCAACAGCATTGGATAAAGTCGGAGCGTTTATGGGAAGAATATTCGGTGGAGCAGAAGCAGATAGCTCAACCCAAGGAAATAAGTTGCCACAACTTTTAGCCCAAGCAGATGCTAGCGTAGGGGTATTGAATAGTATGGGTGTTCCAGAAGCAAGCAACGCGGCGGAAGCATTAAGTGCCGCCATTATCTTAGCAAGAGAAACCCTTGAAAAGGGTAAGCCGGTAAACGAAGCAGATGCCAACGCCGCCCTAACAAGAATCGCCAGTATAGGCCAAGAGGGTCAACCAAATGCTAGAATAGCTTAAGCCCTATTTATAGCCCAAGCTTTTCTTAATCTCTCTAGGAATACCAAGGAGTACAGATAACAAACACAATAGAATTGAAACGCCCTCAATACCTAAAGATTCGGTTAAGCCTATAGATTGAGGACTATTACCTTTATCGTTCGTAATTTCAGTATTCTGTAAATACCAAACAAACGCTCCTACATAGCTAGAGTAGCCTGTTTCATCAAGGAGTGCATCGTCCAAAAACTGTTGAGCCTCAACATCCGATACATAAATGTCTTCCTCATGTTCATAGGTAATCTCCTCTTTTAAGAAGTCTTGGTATAAAAGATAAGCATGAGTGACATAGTTGCCAATAAACAATAAAAAAACCGCTACCACACCAACGGCAAGAACTTTTCCATAACGAGTAATGCCTTTTTTGACCGAAATCAATTTGGCGGGTAGGACAATTGCTAAATAAGCTCCAAGTACAGGACCAATAAAGAGCGGTTCAAAGTTGGCATGATAAATAACAAAGCTATAAACAATACCGACAATTAAGGCGAGCAAAGGAATACCCAAAAAGGTTTCAATACCATAGTCAGACTTCCCCATGGCATCGGTTCCAACGTTTCCAACGTGAGAGGTAGGGAGTGGTGATCCAGGTACAGAAGATCCAGGGGTGGAAGCTGTTTGCATATAAAAAATTAAAATATATAACCCTTCTACTACATTACGGCGTTACATGTCAAAAACCGTTTTATTGGAAAACTAAGGTTTTCCCTTTATTAAAATGGCCTTCACTTACCAAACGCACCACCGGTTCTTTAATAACTTCGCCGACAATTTGAGTCTGAATACCATAGGGCTTAAAAGCGGCCTCAATTTTTTTAAACTCATTGCTAATCAGCATCATCCCAATGCCCATATTCCATACTTCATAAGCCTCTTTATCAGCCACTTTACCCATGGCCTGTAGCTGTAACATCGTTTCATGGGGAGCCCAAAGTTTATCTAAGGAAGCACCATATTTACCAAGGACACGAACAATATTTCCGGGAATACCACCCCCGGTAACATGTGCTAAAGCTTTAATATTAACCTTTCGCTTTTGTCCAAATCTTCCCAGGATTTCAAGTAGTGCACCAGAATAAATAATCGAAGGTTGTAACACCGCTTCACCCCAAGTTTTTGACCCATCAAATTTTTTTATATGCCAATTCGCGCCAAACTTTTTTTGCAAAACATGGCGCACCAAAGCAAAACCATTGGAACGAAATCCTCGGCTTCGGAGTCCAATGATTTTGTCTCCCGGTTTTACTTCACTTCCGGTAATAAATTTCTTTTTTTCCACTACGCCAATAGCACTGGAGTTCCATAAATTCCCTTTCACCATATCTGGCATTTCACCAATTTCTCCTCCGGGGATTACCACTTTTTGTTCCAAACAGGCTTTTTTTAAGCCTTCCAATAAAGGTTTTACCACGGCGGCATCAACCTTACTGGTATCAATCGTATTGGTAATAGCAACTGTTTCTGCCCCTACACAAACTGCATCATCAGCCACCATCGCCAATAAATCATAACCGAGGGTATCAAACTTTTTTATCGCTTCACCAACCATCATCTTAGAACCAACCCCATCACTATTAAAAACTAAATAAAAATTGCCAAAATCCAACGCGCCCGTAAAACCCCCTTCAATATTTACCGGTGCCCCAATTAACCCCTTGCGCCCTTTAAAAGTTTGCTTTGCTGCCGCATATGCAAGCGCTGAACATATGTCGCCCATTGCAATATTTACCCCTGCTTGTTGATAAGTTGCCATTTTGTTTTGATCAATAAATAAGTTCTAATTTAAGGGTGATAACCACCTTTCGCCCGGTCGTTTATAATGCGCCCATCTTCTAAAGTAATAACACGACGTTGGATAAAATCGACCAAACCCTTATTATGAGTCGTCAAAACAATGGTTGTTCCTTCACGATTAATTTTTAACAAAAGTTCAATCAACTCCTGAGCCGTTTTAGGATCCAGATTGCCGGTAGGTTCATCGGCAACAATTAAGCTGGGTTTATGCACCAGAGCCCGCGCAATCGCCACGCGCTGCCTCTCTCCACCGGAAAGTTGATGAGGAAACTGGCGGAACTGCTTATGAAGGCCAACAATCTCTAAAACTTCCGGTACGCGTTTTTTAATATCGGCGCGTTCAAAACCACAAACTTCCAGCGCAAAAGCCACATTTTCGTAAACATTTTTTTGCAACAAAAGTTTATAGTCCTGAAAAACCACTCCAATACGGCGGCGATAATATTGCAAAGCCTTACCCTGCATCGTATTCACGATGTAACCATCAACCATAATTTTACCATGCTGCACTTTTTCTGCACCGATTAAAGTGTACACTAACGTTGATTTTCCAGCTCCTGAAGAGCCAATAACCGAGACAAACTCGCCCGCTTCAATCTGCACGTTAATTTTATCTAAAACGGTGTGATCTCCATATTTTTTACTGACATTTTCAAAAACAATCATAAGCAATTTTAAGCATGGCTACTATAAACGAACCTTCGGTAAAATAAAACGTTATTTATGGTATTTTTCATGAACCTCTCGTAACCTTTTATTGGTAAGATGAGTATAAATTTGGGTAGTCGTAATCGAGGCATGGCCAAGCATCTCTTGTACGGAGCGAATATCTGCGCCATTTACAAGCAGTTCAGTAGCAAAAGAATGTCTAAGCACATGTGGGGTAACTTTTTTAATAATACCGGCTTGGCGGGCATAATTTCGCACCAGATACTCCACCATCACCGTACTTAAACGCCGTTTCTCACCTAAAGTAATATCTTCCGTGTTTGTGGGATTGCGATAATTAATAAATAACGGTTCAAAATTATCATCGCGTGTTTTTAAATAATCACGAAGGTGAGTCACGGCATTGTCGGACAAAAACCCAATACGAAGCGTTCGTCCTTTTCCTCTCACCACAAACTCTTTTCGCTCCTAAT
>CAYMDR010000070.1:0-2954 GCA_964389195.1 uncultured Candidatus Peribacteria bacterium
TACATCTTTCGAACCCGGCCCCGTCGATTCCCCACCAATATCGATAATATCCGCACCATCTGAAACCATCTGCAACGCAACCTCAACAGCTTTTTCCACATTCACTTCACTTCTATCCCGCCCAGGCACGACCTCCGCATAAAGCTTCCCCCCGTCGCTAAAAGAGTCTGGCGTAACATTTAAAATGCCCATTAATAAACAAGATTTACGATCAACAATCTGTGAATTCATAGAATAGATAAGGAACAATTTCATGATATAATCAAAGTATGAAAAATGAAATACAACAACTACTGACCCAAGGCAGCAAGCTCAAAAAACAACACGTACGTAAAGCAGAAGAAGAATCGAAAAATGAAGCCAAAAGAGAACAACAAGCCCATGAGGAATTTAAAAAAGATGCCATCGCGGCAACCAGAAATTATGAATACCTTGCCACCTGGTGGAAAGTCCAGATACCACTTTGTGATTTCAGCAGTGCCACAACATACCTATTTATGGCATTAACAATAGGAGGGCTTCTATTATATGTAGGGCTCTTTTTTGGCTACAATTTTATCTCGATAGCAGATAATAAAATTCAGGAAATAGTGGGTAACGAAACATCATCAAACGAGCACTACACTTGGCTAAATTTCACCCCCTACCTCCTCTTTTTCTTCGCTTTCCTTGGGAGTTTAAGTTACATTCGTTTTCGATCATGGAGATCGAGATTATCCTTTGCCCTAGATGGATGGCAAACATTGGTAGATGCTGAGAATTTCGGCCACGATGAAAGTTGGCGAAGCTGCTCCATAAAAATCATTATAAAAAAACCCTCGCCGCAAGTTATCCAAGCTATTGAATCAGCTTTACTCATCTTTGCAAAAAGAGCCCACCACCATTACTACGGCAATAAAGAAAGCAGTGAAGATCGCAAACAATGGGAAGTAAACGGATTAGAAGCTTCCGGCAGCACCAATCGCTATGTTGCCAGAGAAATAAAAAAACTTTGCGAAAAAGAACTCTCACTCATCAATAAAAATCTCAACTGCATCAAAGCGGTATCTATCACCATTGGCGATGATCGCGCCTATCTTCCACGTTACGAGCCAACAACACCTTTCAGCAGCTAACGAAGTAGCTTTCCGCTTAGGAGCCTCTTGCAAAGAACAAGAGAAAACAGAGTTTGACAAGTTTAAATCTAGTGCTATAAATAGGTCCACCATATTTTACATACAACTTTGGGGAAAGATTTTCACAAAATTCGGCTTGGAGTAAGAGTTAAAGTTGATGATCCTCTAGTGAAAAAACCTGAGCTTAAAAAGCCTCGGATTGAAAAAACGGACATTCCAAAAGTCATTTATGTGGTTGCTGAACTAGTAAAAAACGCGGCATGGGGAAAAATAGATTTAGTTAATTTTGAAGATCCGTTTTTTTTCCCTGCTTTTGGGAAGATTGTCCACCCAGATCATGCAAGTCGCTTTCCTCAGCATGCCGACTCACCAGCTAAATCTACCCAGGAATACAACCCGAGTCTTGAAGATACAATCGACGTCATTACAAGCCTTACCGCTCATGCAATTACCGCACTTGGAGGTTTTACCCGTTTTACTAATTTCTCAAGCAGCAAACAATCGCCTTTAATACTACCGGTAAATAACCCTTTTCTAAAAAGTATTGAAGAGCAAATTAAAAAAATGGCTCAAAGAAAACCGCCGACTGAAGGTATAGGAGAAGAAAAAGATTATGAATACCACTAAAATTAGTAAGACTTGAAAATCTACCTTTAACGGTAGATAGCCACAGAGACCAACTTCATAATTTCATGTGTCATTTTGCCCACCTCCCCAGCGGCTATTTTCTTCCCATCCACCTTCACCACCGGCACGATCCCCCGCGGCGCGTTGGTAATAAAAACTTCGTCGGCCTTGTAAAGATCGGCGATTTTAAAATCTTTTTCCTTCACTTTCATACCAGCTTTTTTTGCTATTCGTAAAATAAATTGGCGCGTGGTTCCCAACAAAATATTATTTTTTGGAGTGATAAGCACACCTTTTTGAACAATAAAAACATTGGTAATAGTCCCCTCCAAAACATACCCTTTTTCATTCACGAAAATAGCTTCATACACCTTGGCATCTTCCGCGGCGCGCTTGGCTAAAATCATCGGCAACAAACTTATACTTTTCGCCAGAGCCAAAGGCCGCGCACCTTGAAAAGTAATAACAGCAACACCCTTGGCATAAACTTCTTCCGGCTGCGGCACCAGCTCCTGCACCTGAATGCAAAGCGTTGCCCGCTCACAGCTAGTAAAATCGAAACCACTAATACCACGCGTTAACGTTATCCGAATGCGCGACTCCGCAAAACCATTCCGTTGCACCGTCTGCAAAGTAAACTCCGCCAACTCTTGCAGCGAATAAGGCAACCGCAATCCAAGCAACTCCGCCGACTTTCCCAATCGCGCCAAATGCTCTTCCAACTGCCAAATTTTGCCCTTATACGTCCGCAACGTTTCATACACGCCATCGCCATATAAAAAGCCATGATCAAAAACCGACACCCGCGCCTCCTCCGCTTTCATAAACTGGCCATTCAAAAAAACAATCATAAAGTTTTAGATAAAGTTTAATAAAACTTTCTGCAAAGCTGCGGCTTTCTGCAGACTTTCTTCATATTCTTGCTCAGCATCAGAATCGATAACGATACCGCCGCCAGCGCTAAAATACACATGCCCATTCTTTAAAAACATCGTCCGAATCAAAATATTAAAGTCACCATCACCCGAAAAGTTGATCCAACCAACAGACCCTGTATACACGCCCCGCTTAAACTCCTCCAAACTATCGATAATTTCCATCGTCCTTTTTTTAGGACAGCCGGTAATAGATCCACCAGGAAACATCGCCTTTAACGTATCAAAAACATCAAAGCGACGAGCCAATTTGCCCTCCACCCGCGAAACCGTATGG
>CAYMDR010000070.1:2964-6541 GCA_964389195.1 uncultured Candidatus Peribacteria bacterium
TTTTTCTAGCGCACGATCCGCACTCACCCTCACACTCCCCGCGTCACACACTTTGCCTAAATCGTTGCGCTCCAAATCCACAATCATTGTAAGCTCGGCCTTATTTTTTTCAGAGGCTAAAAGCTGCTCACCCAAAATCGCGTCCTCTTCGTCATTCGCACCTCGCTTCACCGTGCCTTTAATCGGCCACGTCTCTAATAGCGAACCACGTTTCCGCAAAAGTAGTTCCGGCGAGCAACTCACAATACTCATCTTTGGATACTCCAAATAACAAGCAAAAGGCGAAGGGTTCATAGCCGTTAATTTCTCATAAACGCTCAAAGGTTCCAACGTACATTCCGCACTAAACCGCTGCGAAAAATTCACCTGATACGTCTCCCCTGCTTGCAACAAATTTTTAACCTGCGCAATTTTTTCCACATACGTTTCCTTGGTTATGTTCGATTGCAGATCCCCCATCTCACCTTTGCGCCGAAGCGCCACCGGCTTTTCCAAATCTTTATGCATTTGGGAGATTTTCCGCTTGGCTGCCATATCGGTTTCCCCCAAGGCCAAAAAATACACCTCACCTTTTTCATGATCAAAAGCGATCACCTTATCCACAAAACTCATCACAAAATCCGGCACGCCCATATCATCAAAAACCTGCTGCTCTACACCCATTAAAGTTGCGCCAAAATCATAACTAAAAAAACCGACCGCTCCGCCATAAAAAGGAACCGGTGCTTTCCCCGAAAAAACAAACCTCTTCATATAACTCCTCAAAACCTCCAAAGGCTCGCCGTCCACAATCCGACCCGCTGCACTTTTTTTAACATCAAAAAAATCGTGCCGCTGCAGCGCATTCACAGCTCCTCGCTTCAAAGCCAAAACCAAGAAAGGATCGTACCCTAAATAAGAGTAGCGACCACGCTTGCCGCTCTCCAACAAAAACGCATACTCACCCCGAAGATGGTCAAATAAAGCTTGTGGCGTTTCACCGCCCTTGATGGCACGTTTTTCAAAAACAAGCTGTACCTGACTCATAAAAATATTCCAAACGGATCGCTTCGCTGTCGCCAAAAAACGTCACTTACACGCGCTCGTCTTCGGTATACACATTTTCAAATTCCGTCTTATCATAAGCAAAAACTTCATCAGGATTAAAAAAGCGTGGAACCTCCTTCATCGCCGTTTCAACACTATCCGATGCATGAACCACATTACAAGCCACGCTCATCGCCAAATCCCCACGAATCGAACCGGCCTCCGCCGCGCGAGACTTGGTAATACCGCATAAAATACGAACGGCCTGTACCACCTCTAACCCTTCCAAACAGATCGCAATCACTGGTGAACTCTGCATAAAACTGCTCACGCCCGGGAAAAACGGCTTATCCGCAATATGCGCATAATGCTCGCGAAGCACCGCTTCACTCAAACTCATCATCTTCATACCAACAACCTTAAGCCCTTTGCGTTCAAAACGGTTTAAAACCTCACCAATAAGCCCGCGCTGAACCCCATCCGGCTTAATCAAAACCAAAGTTTTCTCCTTAATTCCTTTAAAATCCATAGCCATAAAAGCAAAATTTAATAAATATATCGCAGCTATAATACTAAGAATAACAGATTTAGCAAGCCATTGAAACTTAGTAGAAACAACCTTAATCCCCTATAGAACCGCAATATCAGCAGGATTTTGCGGATCGTAGACCACCTCTATTTCATCTCCTACGCGGGGAACAGCTACCAGGGGAACCAAAGCTTCAAACTCTGCCTTAAAAGGTTTTTTACCATTAGGGTTAACTTCTACTGTAAGGACAATAATAAAATGGTAATCCCCATGTTTAAGCTCTTGCCCAATACTTACAACCGTGGCCTTAGCCTTAACGCCTTTTTGTAATAATTGCTCTTTTTTTCGCTCGATACTTTTATCCAAACGGTTCATCGTCCAAAAAACAAAAGCAAGACCGCTCACAATAACCCCACTCAGAATGGCTTCATAATAAGGACTATTTTCGGGAACAAAATTAGTTACAACCACAATAATAATGACCCAAAAAACAATAAAAGTAACCGCAAAACTTTTTATTTGTTGTTTTGTCGATGGCTTTTTATCCATACAAAATATCATATACGGTTAACTTCCTCAAAGATATGCTCTAAAATAAAAATGTCAACGTTACCACTTGCTTGAGAATCTATGTTTGATGCTTTTGTAACATTTTTTTTGGCTCAACCCCTATTTTTAATCGGATTTTTATTATCTCCGTTTGCTTTTCAAATTCTCTCTTTACTCATACCACAGAAAAATCGTAAGTGGCTTTCGCGTCTTTTATGGCTTTATTTTGCCTGGGGCTTTTTCTTCTTTTTAATTATGTTAAATCCTGGTATTTTTGGCTTTGGCCAAGTAAAAAAAATCGATGAAGCATTCATTCATCAAAACAGTCTTATCGCCATTGACCATTTACTTTCCGGCGATGGCGAAGGTTCACAGTGGGAGTATTATCGATTGCATGGCATGAATCTTACAGACGGAAAGAAAAACTTTAGAGTTTTACTCGGGCAAAATTATCTAAACATTTTCGGCTTTAATGACCAAACTGTTTTAATACAGATGACTCCTCATACACTTTGTGGCTACCACATTACAACGGGTGAAAAAATTTTTGAAATTACCGCCCAAGCTCTTGAAGAAGCCGCACCGGAACTCAAGAGTGGCATCCTTGATTATTCATTTAACTTACCTACTGGCTTATTAAAAGTTACTACCAAAAATGGTTTGACCTACACCGTTGATCCAAAAACTTTTTCCATAGTTGATGCCAATAGTTTTGCTGGTGAACCTTATCAACCTTACCAGAATCAGTTAAAAGAATTTAGCGAACAAAATTCGAATTTTAGCGACTTTTCCCTCACCGACGATATTAGAAAAAAACTCACCAAAAGTGGCCGCATTTTAAACTCAGAGCTAGAATTTATTGACGGCCAACTTTTAGCAATTTTCCCAGATTTAAAAATCGTTACAATTATCAGTTATGATTCAACAGATCATCATACCTTTACGTTGAGTGGGTTATCTTTTCAGGGCGATTTACTATGGCAATTAGAGGAAAATACAGACCTAAAACTTATAACACTATCAACCCCTATAAACCCTTTTACTTTTGCCTATAATTTTAACAACCATTTGATCGTTTTAGCAGGCGGCTATATTATCTCCATTAATGCACAAAATGGTAAATATGAAATACAACCACTATGACGAAGACCCATCATTATTCACCGGTATTGAAGAGGTGGATGAAGATTTAAGCGATTATTTTGACCTTTTAGCAGGAATGGCCGAAGAAATCGTTATTCGTACCGATGCCTATGTAAAAGTGGATTATAAAAACGACAGCCTTACCATTGAGGCAAAGGAAGATAGCCTTACCCAGGAAGCCAAAGATTTGATAGCACAGTACAGACAGGCCATGCCAAAAATTGCGATTTTATACAATCGCTAATTTTTTCTGAAATTTAAGAACTGGCGCTCAAATTACTACTGAACCATCTTGAAAGGAATTTGATGGACACCCATCATATTACCTTC
>CAYMDR010000070.1:6551-6840 GCA_964389195.1 uncultured Candidatus Peribacteria bacterium
TAAAACAAGCAATCCAACCCATGCCTGCGCCAATTTCAGTTTTTGGCATACAAATTTCACCCCCTTTTGATTTAATCAAATCAAGTTTTTCATCAATAGAGTCAACCGTAATATAGTTCATAAAAGGTTGATCCTTTTGTTTCCTTTTCATCATTCCACCATTAATCTGCCCTGGATTTTTAACCATATGTTTTTCATCTGTTTCAGCAGCATAGACAGCATAATAAGGATCACTTCCCTCGGGCATATCAAACTTTTTAATCTCCCAACCAAATATTGCTGAGTAAAA
>CAYMDR010000071.1:0-922 GCA_964389195.1 uncultured Candidatus Peribacteria bacterium
TCACTGTAAAGATTTAGCCTGTACAGCCGCAGCTCAAGATTTTCAACTCTTTAGTAAGAAACTTTTATATGCGGATTTTATTCGGGAATTTGAACAAATGAATAAAAATGGGTTTGGTAATTATAACCGTTATTTAGCTAACATTGAAGATCTTACTTATAATCGTTTTAGTAAATTCTTGCTACAAAAGGTGATGCAAGAGGTGAATAGTGAAGTTAAAGGGGGAGATAAAATTGATAATGACTCCGATGGCAAAATTGATGAAGATCCTATTAACGGGGTTGATGACGATTTGGATGGTGAGGCCGGAAGCCCTTTGTATGGCTTGATTGATGGTGTGGATAATAACTTGGATGGGCAAATTGATGAAGAGGAGGAGGGTAAATTTGGATTATGTTATGGCAGTACGGTAATGCAAGATTGCTCTATTCCTGGTGTTCCTTTGAAAGTAGGTAACTTTTATAATGTTGCCGCTGACGCCATTTACCATGTAGAAGATGCTGTTGATAATGATGGTAATGGCTTAATTGACGAAAAGATTGATGAGGATGATGGTGATGCCTTTGAGGGAATTGATAACGATCGTGATGGTAAAGTGGATGAGGATACCAATAAAGATAATGATAAAGACTCCGATGGCAAAGTGGATGAGGATGCGCCGGGAGATATGAATCAAGATGGATGCCCAGGGGTATGCGGGCAGGATGAGGATTTGGATTCTTACGATGTTGATAGTGATAAATATCCTACAGGTTATGAAAAAGAGTATGGCATGTTTATTTATGCGCAAAATGTTCCAACGGATCCAGAAAATCCACTGAGTGTTCCTCTTGATTTCACCTTGGGCCCTGTGCCATTTTTACGATTGGTTCCACTACCTGATCCTGCAGACTGGATAGATGAAGGTTCTCCATCGGACGAT
>CAYMDR010000071.1:932-6800 GCA_964389195.1 uncultured Candidatus Peribacteria bacterium
ATGGAACGGCTGATAATGATAATGACGGAGATGGGAAAGTTGATGAGGATATCGGTGCTTCTAAAACTGGAGGGCAGGACACAGATAACCCTTTTGCATTATTCCCTGATATTCAAACAAGGCCGCTGATTGAAAAAATGGCAGCGCCTTATTTTGATCTTTTTGATAAATTTAAAGCTAATGTTCATGATTGGACCGATTTTACGGGTCGCTATAAGGCATCTTATAAAGATGCTTTGGGTCAAGATAAGAGTGATGTATCGACTATTCCAGGGCTTGTTACTGCTAAAGACGAGTTCATGCGGAAATATTTACGGGCGGTGAATGATGGTATTGAAAGTAAGATTGATAGTTTGGCAGAGCAGTTACAGTCACCGGTAACTATGATTAAATCTTCACAACTTTTTGCCACAGCAACTCTTGCTGATGCCATGGAAACTGTAGTGAGTGGTAATAATATTGATTTTATCAATTTTGCTGAACATCAGTATCTTGATATTGATGCTACACCACCACAATTAATCGATGACCTTTTCATTAATGGACTAGGGGTTAAGCAGATGACCAACGTTCAAGATTGTACTCTCTATCGTGGATCAAAAGGTCCTGAAGGAAGTAATTCAACCTTTGTTGAAGCGAACCATTTATATGATGTTTTTGACACTTCAACTGATGATAAATATGCCGGATGTATTGGAAAAAATGCATCGCATCCCGAGCGTTGTATGAAAGATGCATCAACGCTGCCTTTATTTGATATTTTAGGAACAAAAGAGGTTGCGCAAGCTGATGATAGCAAAACTAACTATCGAGCCTGTTTTGATTTTAAGGAGAAAAAACGTTACCTTGCCTACCTGTTGGAAGTAGTTACCTATTTTGCAAAGCTTGCGCAATATGATAATGATGAGGCTAAAAATGCTGTCCCAAAGCCAGGCTCCCCCTATCAATCCCCAAATCAAATAGTGCTTTTAGTTTATCCAAATCTTACTGTTACGCTGGCAGATCTTTTACCTTTCTGGGGGTTGGTGGATAAGGTTGATAATAATAGCAATGGGCAGATTGATGAACTTGCTGAGAGCTCTCCTTTGTATGGTATCGATCCTACCGATAATGCAGAAATTGGTGAAAGAGTTTTGCAAAATCCGGGAAGCTATACTTTTCCGGGATCTACTTTATCGCCTTTAGTTAAAAACTTTACGGTTATTATTGCTCCGCAAGTTGCCGTAGCACAGGGACAGATAAAACAACTTTCGAGTTTTAGTACCAATAAAGAGCCGACAGCACAAACTATGGCGGCGCAATCTGCACCGGGAAAAAGCCCTTTAAGTATTCCTATTGATAATCCTCGTTTCTTTTCTTTTAAAGATAAAAATGGCAAGTTCTGGAAGGTTAAATATCCTAATCTCTTTGCTGCAAAAACACTGCAAGAATTAGAGTTAATGCTTGCCGCAAAAGAGATCGAATTACATGCTATCGCTCAAGCAAATGGCATGAATTTAGCAATTGTCGGTTCGCTTACCGGTTTTATTAATGCTCCGCAAGATTTGTATAAAAACCCTGCGACTAGAGATATTTTAGCTGCAGCCGATTATAAGAAAGTTGAAGATGTTTATACCTGGAAAAATTTAAATATCGATGAAAAACATGAACAGGTTTTGACTCAATATTTGAGTCCTTTGCAGGATGCTTATACTGCCGAAACGGCCAAGGGTTATGAGGCTATGTACCTGGTAGCAAAAGGCGAGGGCGATACTCTAGATATGAATTTTAATGGGGATATTCCACAAACCGAAGAGGATTCTGAGTTTGCTCAAGCTCAAAAGCAAAAGGAGTTACCACCAACTTCTGAAGCCGGACAGGCCGGTAGTGCCGCCCAGCAACAGACCCAAAAAGCTGAGGATGGTATTAATATTTTTAGTTGGCTAGGGGAGGTTAAAGCTTGGTTACAAAAAACGACGGCTTTGCAAAGTTCGGGTGGATCGGAAGCTTCATGTTCTATTTCTGAAGCACCCGGCGATTACTATGAACAGTTATTGGAGGCGGGAGATTTGGATGGAGATGGGGTGAGTGATGATCAGGATAGTGATCCTAATAGTAGTGATGCTGACTTGGATGGTCTTCCTGATGGGGCTGAAAAAACCGTGAGTTTAAAGTTATCAGCCGATAAAGATGTACTTAAAACCGGTGCAGCTGATACCGTAACTATTACCGTTGAGGGACTTGCCTCGGATAAAAAGTTACAAACTAGTGACAGTTTTACCCAAGTAAATTTGGTGATTAAAAATCCTATAAGTGGTGAAGTTGTAACGATTGGATCTGCCAATCCGGTAAGTCTCATGAGTGGTAAAACTACCTTTACCTTACTCTCAACTGCTATTTCTGGAAAATTCTCAGTAACTGCTAATAGCCCTAATCATAAGGGTATTAGCGCCAATACGCTTACGCTAGAGGCGACGCGGCGCAGTGTACGACTGGTTTCATACCAGCTTGATACAGCACCAATTTTTAGTTCACTTGGGGCGAAGGGGTTTATTATTAAGGATGCTCAAAATAAAGTTATTGCCGAAGTTGATGGCACTACCGGTATGGTAACGATTAAGGATGATCGTTTCCAATTAATAGCTCTTCCTTCCAAGGGGGCTCAAGCTGCACGGCTTGGGGTTCAAGCTAAAGACTCTTTGCAGATTATTGCTTCGGTCTTTTTTGTGGCTAATCAAACTTTACCGCTAGCGATTGATGATGGAGAAAATAATTATTTTGAAACTGGGGCATCGCTAAAAGGCGTACATGTCCAAGATAAAGATGCCACCGATAGCTTAAGTTTAGTCTTGGCACCGGATGATGCAGAGTTTAATGCAGGTAATATCTACCTTGTTGATGCAAGTAATAGCGGTTCAAAAAATGTAGGTATTATTGATACTCAGGGTAATATTTTTATAAATCATGACTTACTCTTCGATTATAAAAAGCCAAAAAATAGTAATAGCCCTGTTGTTTTTGAAATTAAAAACAAGGAAGATAAAGTTTTATTTGAAGTTTATATCGCCTCTAAATTTCCTCAGCTTAAAATTATTAAAGAGGAGGGCGACTTTAATACTTTTAATTTATTGGCAGAGCTAGCAGTTCCTTTAGCAAAACAATTGAGTGGAAATTCATGGCTTATCCATGCCTTTGCAGCAACTATTATTCCTGATACCGATAAAGATGGCCTGAGTGACTTAGAGGAAACCTTGCTGGGCTATCAATATAATAATTCTGATACAGATGGCGATGGCTATGAGGATGGAGATGAAATTAAAAAGAATTTCCATCCTGCTAAAAAAGAGGCAGCACTTTTTAGTGATTTAAAAGTAACCGATGAGGGATTCTTTGATATTATTAAGCTTTTCCGTCGAAGTATTCTTAAGGGTTATGCCGATGGTACTTTTAAGCCAAACAAACTCCTAACACGTGAGGAGTTTGTGAAGTTGGATCTGGGAGCTATTTGTATTATCAGTTGTGATAAATTTACGCCAAATGTTAAAAAAGCGATTGATGCTGTGTATGGTTTGGCGCCTTTTCCCGATACAGATATTTTGCCGGATCTTCAATACTGTGTAAAAGAGGCTAAAAATAGGCAGATTGTTTCCGGTTATCAAGGCGGCGAGGCCGATGGATTTTTCTTGCCTGGGAATAATATAAGCCGGGCTGAGGCCGCTAAAGTTGTTATTGAAACCGGACGGCAGCAAACAGAAACGATTACTCTGCCTCAGTACCCTTTAGAGGGAAAACCTTGGTATTATAATTATATTTTGGCAGCCCAAGGGGAGCACCTTTTTCCAAAGGGTCGCTTTGTGCAACTTGATATTTTTGATGAAACAAATTTTAAAGCATGGTTTGATCAACAGTTAGCTCAAGACAACAACGCCTTTATTACCTGGCTATCCGGCTCGGTCACCCGTACGGAATTTGCGATGATGGTTTCGCATTTTATTGAGAGTTATGATTGTCTGCAAAATGATCAAGACAAGGATGGCCTCCCCGATAATTATGAGAAATATCTTTATGGTACATCTCTGCAAAATATTGATACTGACGCAGGTGGCGTGAATGATTTGGATGAGGTTGTTAAGGCTTTAAATCCTTTAAAAGCCGTAGATGATAAGCAAGATGACCATGATGGTTTACCGGCCGAGTATGAACTGAAGTACGGTTTTAATCCTTATGATGCTAGCGATGCCGATGATGATCCAGATCAAGATGGGCTGACGAATTTGGAAGAGTATGGCTATGGTACCGATCCAACTGACCCTGATACCGATGATGGTGGGGTGCATGACGGTGACGAAATTTTAAAAACGATCGATCCTTTGCAAAGTTCAGATGATGCTTTTTTCTTACAAGGGGATGAAGGTGGTTATATCGTGGGTAATACTGTTTTTGAAAATGAGGTATATGCTATTGATGGAGCCGAAAATAAAGAGGTGGGGCAAGTTGTAAACTACCTTGATACTATCCCTGCGGATGGTACTAGTAAACTTTTCCTCAAGGCTTCAATTGTGGATGAAGATGGCAATACTGATGTAAATGATTCCAGTAGTGTCATCCATTTTTATGCTCTGGATGAAAGTGGATCATATGCTAAACTCACCCATTCCTCGGTTCAAGTTGCTAAAGGTGAAGCGGAAACACCATTACAGGCATCCACTTTAGCGGGAATTTTTATGGCTGGGGCGGAGGTTGACAGCAAAGCTATTCGACAAGGAAATAAGCCAATTTTTATTGTACCGCAGGAACCAACAAGCATTCATCTTACTACCTCGTCACCCGTGATACGTAGTGGGGGGTTGGCCTCTACCAATATCCACGCCGAGTTATATGATGCCAATTTGAATGTTACTTCCGATGGAGTACATCAGGTAACTTTTAACATTATTGGGCCAGGAGTACTTGATGACAGCTTAGATGAGATGCCCGAGAAAGATGGTGTACAAATCTCTACCGTTAGCGGTACTTTTGATTTACCTTTACGTTCAACTGAGACTACTGGTGACATAACTGTTACCGCTTCCTATGAAAGTGAAAATGGTGTAACTCCACCGCTTACGGCACAAACAACGATCACAGCACGTGATGATTTGACCTTACAATTTATTCCCGAAAAAACTGAGATTGCTTCGGATTATCTAGCGACCACCAAAATAAATATTATGGTGGTTGATGGCAATGGGCAAACGGTTTCAAACTTTAAAGGTACTGTTCATTTCAAACTCTTAAATGAAGAGTATGGAAAAATCTTAGGATCCACCGATAAAGATATGAATGCAGGAATGGATTTTGTTACTTTTCAATCTTCCAATAAAGCTGGGGTAGCAACGCTTTCTGCTAGTATTGATGGTTTTGAAACAGTTAATACTACGGTAAAAACTTTACCAAAACAGGCTAAACAAATGAGGCTCGAAAGTGTTGGTGAAACATTGGAAAGCGATCCTACTGCAACTTTAGAAGTCCAGGCAAAACTTTATGATACCGATAATAATTTTGCTTATAATGATTCGACAACACTGGTAACTTTTAAACTTACGGATAGTACCAAAGCCTATGCTACATTTGATGGAAATCCTATAGTACAAGCACAGAATGGCATTGCTCATATTATGCTACGAGGGACAAAAGCAACGGGGCCGGTGCATATTATGGCTTCGGCCGAGGGCTTAGCGAATAGTGCACTGAGTGTGGAGGCTGTTAAGAAATTTCATGGAGAACAGTTTAGAACTATTGCTCCTGATGTTTTGTACGCCTCAATGCTTGGAAGTGATTTTGGAAATATTTACAAACAAAACTATGCGGCCGGTTGGTTTATTTTTGCCGATGGCCTTCAAGATCCAA
>CAYMDR010000072.1:0-6784 GCA_964389195.1 uncultured Candidatus Peribacteria bacterium
TTGACTAAAAACAATCAAAAGGCTCAATGCTTAATGGAAATATAATATTAAAAAAGGGATGTAGGTACGTTACATCCTTTTTTTATGTTTATGCTTCTTAGGAAGATGTTTTTTTTCGCTTATTTGAAGTTCGTGGCGTTTCTTTTCTAGTGGATACTTGCGGTGGTAAGCTATGATCATGGCGTGAGCTAAATAAACGCCATAGAGGGTTATACTATAGAGTAATACTCGAGATGATAGGTACGATACTGAGTAGTAACGAAAGAAAAGGTAAAGTCCTATTAAAATATCGAAGTTTATAAGTTTGCTAGTATAGCGCTTAAAGAGGTGTTTAAAGGCTTTATCTTTTTTGTGCTTTTTAATATATATTTTAATAAAAATAGCTAAGCCTAAAGCTGCAACCATCATGATAATAAAGACTGCGTAGTATCTAAAATCTCTTCCAGGTGTTACCGTAAAAATATAGAGGATTATTTTTTTGAGGCTTTCCATGGTTATAAATGATTAAATTATATAATTGGTGCGGAAGTGGTGTTTTTTGTTTTTAGGTTATGGACGTAAAAGAGGATACCGCTAATGATTAGGCCAAGTAAAGCGTAAATTTGAGCCTCACGTAGGCCTAAAAATATGTTACTTTCATCTCCGCGTAAAAACTCCTCGAGAAACCTTAAGAAGGAATAAGAGCCTAAGGCTATTATGCTGATGGTACCTGCTTTTTTGGAAATTTTATGACTAAAGAGTTGAAAGAGGATAATTGCTAATAGTCCACAGTAGATGGCAGCGTAAATTTGGGTGGGGTGAATAGGAACGGTATAGAGAGAGGTTTCAATAATGACCCCCCATGGTAGGGTGGTTTCACGGCCAAAGTTTCTGCCATCTAAAAAAGCTCCGATGTGACCAAAAGTGAGTCCGGCTAAAATTGCTACACTGGTAACATCGAGCCATTTTAGCGTGTCCTCTTTGTTTTTTTGGGAAAAATAGGTAAGGGTTGCCAGTATGCCGATAATTCCTCCCCAAACGGAAAGGCCTTTATCCCAAACAGAAAATAATTGAATGAGATTAGTGGAACTTAATTCACTAAAATAGATGGGATAATTATGTATTATGTAAAATAAACGTGAACATAGTAAGCCACCTAAGAAAATGGCTAAACTATAATCGGCGAGAAATTTTAATTTTAAACGACTGCGGGTGGCAAGCTTATTTAAGATTAAAAGTCCGGCAAAAAGCCCTATGGCTACCATTATCCAAAGTGACAAGATGGTGATGGGACCTATTTGAAGTAAAATTTGATACACTTTTAGTAATTAAGAATTAATGATTAATAATTAAAAATTGAGGTAGATCATAGTGATGCTTAATAAAAAGATGGGGATCATGATAAGGCTGGCTAATTCATTTTTGCGGAAAAATTCAGCTTTAATACTAAGAAAAGAGTGTAGGAGAAAAGTGGTTGTTAGAAAATATTTAAGAAAGCTGGAAGTGTAAATATAAAATACGCCTGGTATGTGGAAATCACCAAAAAGTCCCGATAAATCTTTGGAAATAAGATAGATCGAACAAAAATAGTAGATAAGATAAAAAGTTAAAATCCAACCACTAAAGGTCAAAAGTTCATGGGCGATTTTTTCTAGATGGGTTTGATGGTTTGCAGTAACTTCTGCTTGTTGAAGACCATTTTTTACATTTTTAAGTTGTTGTTTTAGTTTTTTCCTTTTACTCCAAAGATTTTTAAGACTACCTTTGGTTTCTATTTTAACCTCTGGGCTGGTAGCTTGAAAATAAAGTTGAAGGTATTGTAGTATTTGTTGATTTATGAGCTCGATCTCTTTTTTTACCTCTAAAATTTCAGGAGCTTCGTTATTAAAGCCGATGAAAAGGCTTACAAAAAAGTTTATTGTTTTTTGACGTAAAGAAGGGGATGGGTTATTGGTAATATTTTCCTTCCGCCATTTCCGTAAAGATTCATGGAAATTGAGGGTGTTTTGATTTTTAGCTTTGTGGAGCTGCATCATCATGTTTTTTGCTTCCACAATCATATGGGTTCTTTCTTTAAGACGCATCTCTTCATTTAAGAAAAGCTCTTCTTTTTGTAGGTACGTCAATAATTCTTCGGCTGTTTTACGGATGTATTCAATGTTGGTACTTGTTCTAATGCGTAATATTTTATTGACGAATTGACGAATTTTATCTTTTACTTCAGGTTTCATGTCGTGCTCGTAAAGATCGAGCATCTCTTTTACTTTGTGTAAGACAAAATCTATTTGCGCCCTTAAAACCTCCTGCTTTTCAGCTAAATCCTTTAACTCTTTTTCGTCTCTATTGTTGTTATCTCCCTTTGGGTTTAGTACGGCCTCTTTATCTAATTGTTGTTGTAAATCATAGGTTCCCTTTTTTCGTTCTTGTACTTTTTCGGTTTCGGGTAGCTCATTGGCAATCACGTATTCGACTTCAAAGGTATACTCATTTACAAGCCTTTTATACGCCATATAACGATCTTGAGCCTGTATTGTTCCAATAACTTTTTTTTGATTTTTGTCGATGGCTGCAAATTCAAAAGTAAGTACGGTAGGATCTTCTTCTACACTTTCTTCGGGGAGTAAATTGATGGAGATAACAGAAAAACCAAGCTCGTTAAGCTCCTGACGCGCACTTTGTTCATCGGGAGCGCCTATGGTGCCATTGAGCTGTTTATTTTCTTGGTTGATAACGATATAACGGTATTTGGGCATAGGTATCTTGCTTTTTATTTCTGCCCAATTGTAACAGAAACCGCCGTCAGGGGGAACGGTTGCTTTCTTAGGGTAAAGAGGTAGAAAGGGGTGGCTATGGTTTAATATTTTTTATTTTATACTTGCGGCAATGAGTCCTTTAAATAAAGGGTGTGGCTGGTTTGGTCTGGATAAAAATTCTGGATGGAATTGGCAACCCACCATGAAAGGATGGTCTTTGGTTTCCACGATTTCTACCAAATTGCCTTTAGGGAAAATACCGGCAGTTAAAAGGCCGGCTGCCTCAAGTTTTTTGCGGAATACATTATTGTATTCATAGCGGTGACGGTGGCGTTCTTGGATGGTTTCTTGGCCGTAGAGTTTGTAGGTTTTGGTGCCTTTGGTCAGTTTGCAAGGGTAGGTGCCGAGTCTTAGGGTGCCGCCTTTATCGCGTTCTTTGTATTGATCAGGTAAGAAATGGATAATATAAAAATCGCGTTTTAAACTGTTTTTTTCGTCAAACTCTTCGGAGGTGTAGCGTTTGTCTTTTAAGATATTGCGGGCAAATTCAATGGTTTGGATTTGCATACCAAGACAAAGACCTAAATAAGGTGTCTTACTTTCACGGCAATACTTGGCGGCCATAATCATGCCTTCAATGCCTCGTATGCCAAAGCCACCAGGTAAAATTATACCTGCTGCTTCTTGTAAAGTTTTCCAGGTCTGTTCATCGTTTTTCTCCAGTTTTTCCGAATCGATCCAAGAAAGATCCAGGTCACGTTTTTGATGGTAGCAAGCAATTTTTAGTGATTCTACAACACTTAAGTAAGAATCGTCGAGTCCGGTGTATTTACCGACTAAAGCAATTTTTAATTTTTCACGCTTGGCTCTGATCTTGGTATTGAGTGCTTCCCAGTCTTTGAGTTGTGGCTTAATGATGCCAAGATCCAGTTTTTTAGCAATGAGTTGAGCTAGGTTGTACTCTTGGAATTTAAGTGGCACTTCGTAGATGGATGGAACCGTTGGTGCGGGGATGACGCAGTCTTCATCCACGTCACAAAAGAGAGCGATTTTTTTGAGAAGGTCTTTATGGATAGGATGGTCGGCACGGCCTAAAATAAAATCTGGTTGAATACCGGTGGCGCGTAGTTCTCTTACCGATGCTTGTGTTGGTTTGGTTTTTAGCTCTTTGGATCCGGCTAAGTATGGTAGTAGTGTGAGATGAACAAATAATGTGTTCTTGTGTCCCAATTCATGGCGTAATTGACGTATGGATTCAAGATAGGGGAGTCCCTCAATATCACCGGTGGTTCCGCCGATTTCTACTAGGACGATATCCGCTCCGCTTTGTTTGCCAGCGTCTTTAATACGTTTTTTAATGGCGTTGGTAATGTGCGGAATGATCTGAATCGTTCCACCCAAATAGGTGCCTTTGCGTTCTTCGCTGATAACGTGAGAATAAATTTTGCCGGTGGTAACGGAAGAAACCTCCGTTAAGTTTTCACCCACAAAGCGTTCGTAATGGCCAAGGTCTAGATCGGTTTCGGCGCCATCTTCCAGTACGTAGACTTCGCCATGTTGAAAAGGGTTCATGGTACCTGGATCTACATTTAAATAGGGATCCAACTTTTGAGTGAAGACCTTAAATCCTGAAGCTTTGAGGAGAGCGCCGATGGAGGCAGTGGCAATGCCTTTACCTAATGAAGAACATACTCCGCCTGTGACGAAGATATATTTGGTCTCCCTCATAAATTACTGAAAAATTAGTATAAACCGACGTGTTTTTTAACCTCTTTCATCGTTTCTCCGGCCACTTTCCTTGCTCTTTCAGCGCCATCCTTTAAAACGGAATTAACATAGCTTAAATCCTGACTGAGTTCAATTCTTTTTTTACGATATGGAGCAAAATATTCTAGAACTTTAGCGTGGAGTAATTTTTTGCCATCGCCGTAGCCAAAACCCCCTTGGCGGTATTTTTTGGCCAGTTCCTGTTTTTCTTCTTCGTTGGCAAAGAAGGAGTAGAGTTTATAGATCGCATCTTTGTCTGGGTCTTTGGGGGCTTCCAACGGTGTGGAATCGGTTTTGATGCCCATGATCTGTTTTTTTAAGGTGGCTTCATCGGCAAAAAATTCAATAACGTTGCCATAACTTTTGCTCATTTTATGTTCGCCGTCCGTGCCGATGATGGATGCTACTTCTTCAGGAATGTGCGGTTCTGGTCGAGGAAAAACTTCGCCAAAAGTATGGTTAAATTTTTCAGCAATATCTTGAGCGATTTCGATATGCTGTTTTTGATCTTTGCCCACAGGTACTAAATTGGGTTTGTATAAAAGAATGTCCGCTGCCATAAGGATAGGGTAGGTAAACAGGCCTGCGGTTGGTTCTTTTACGCCTTTAGCGGTGGCATCTTTGTAAGCATGAGCGCGTTCGAGTAAACCTAAAGGGGTAATACAATTAAAAATCCAGGCTAGTTCGGTGTGTTCATATACGTCGCTTTGGCGGAAGAAAACAGTTTTTTGGGGGTCGAGGCCAAGCGCAAGATAATCGATAGCAAGTTCCAGTGTGGATGAACGCATTTTTTCAGGATCACGTACGGTGGTTAAGGCATGGAGGTCGGCAATAAAGATGAACGTTTCGTATTCGTTTTGCATGGCGATATGGTTTTTCATGGCGCCTAGATAGTTGCCTAAATGCGGTGTACCGCTGGCTTGAATTCCGGAAAGGATGCGTTTCATAAAAGATTTTATAATTTTTTTCAGTATAGCAAATTTACGTGTAGATGTAAGAACTTCCTTAATGGGAAAACTTCAACGGTGTTGACTTACATATTTTTGATGGTATCATACCCGTCGTTGTAAATTTACTCTTATGGAAAGTACAGAATTAGCTAGTCATAGGGAGGTACCCTTGAAACCCGCTTCTAGTGATGAAGCACCGCGTTCAGGTGTCCATACATCGATTTTTACAACTGATGAAATAGATCAGTTATTTATGAATGTACCTAAGGGGAATGAATTGGTTCGTTTACATGAACTTTTGAAAGATGAGATGACAATATTGGAGTTTTTTGAACGAATCGTTCGGAATAGGAAAGCTGTAGTTTCTGGGAAAAAAGATGTTAATGACTATCTTGAGCGAAGGGGTAAACATTCAGAGGATAAGTTTGAGGCGAGCGTAAAATTTTTATTCGATCCAGAAGTAACTCAAGCATGGGAAGATAGATGTACTTTTCAAGCAGCAAGGGTGGAAAAATTGAGAAACGTTATTGCTCAAATTGAGCCAAGATTTGCTTTTCCTGCGCAAGATACATTGGACAATTCCGTGCGTGAGGAAATTTTTAATATGTTTTGCTGAGAATTAATTTACACCGTCGATAAGGTGGCAGGTCCCATATATTGGACATGCATTCTAAGATGATTTCATGTGTTAAATTTTATTCCTTCCTAGCTAAGGCAGATCTTAAGTTACGAACAGCAAGAGCAAACTCTTCTTCGTCATGCGGTTGTATGTATGTGGTGAATGCAAGATGATGCAGGGTAGTCTTTAATTCATATTCATTAACTTTATTACAAGCCTGTTTTACATGATCGGATTGTAAATCAATTCCTGTAATTTTACTAAAATGTGGTTTAGTTTTTGACAGTACAGAAATGGTAAAATTTAGAATTGCTTCGTATTTCATATGTGATATGCGAGTAATACCTTGTTCAAGTTTTAATTTGTCCCAATCAGCATATCTCTTCTTAGTAGCCTCATCTTGATTGAGTTTCGTTCTTGGATTCAGCGGTGCTTCACTATCACCCTCATCCCATTGAAAAGTAATTGCTACCTTTTCTTTTGTTTTTGCTGCTCTCTTCCGCACATCCCTATCATCCCTATCAACCGGGTTATGGATATCGTTACCAGTGGTTTTTTGATTAATCCCTAGACGTTTTTTTAATAAATCCATAGTAGTTTTTTAAGGTTTCTTTCTATTTTACCACACTTTTGTATAGTTACACAACTTAGACTGTTGAGAGGGGATCGACATCAATGCTCACGTCTTCAAGACTGGGATATTTTCGCAAAAGTTC
>CAYMDR010000073.1:0-6588 GCA_964389195.1 uncultured Candidatus Peribacteria bacterium
TTGATAAAGTGCTAAGGTTATCGCTCCAAATAATAAGAAGTATTGAAGTAATTTAAGTGTTTTTGTTGCTTGCATTGAAAATAGGTTATTTAGAGTGTTTCGATTCTTTTGGCAATTTCTTTAGTGATTTTTTGGTATAGCACGTAAACCAGAAAAATGGCTATAGCTATGGTAATTGCAATGATGCGGTTGTCGTGGAAATATGCCACCATATTGAAGTAGGGTACGCTAAAATAATATCCCAACAGCATAAATACTATAGATTTTGGTATAATCACTAATAAGCTTATGGCTATAAATTTCCTAAAAGCCATTCCGGAGTATCCTACAATAATAAGCCCAGGTGTTGATAGAAATGGTGTTAGTTTTAGTGCTGTTAAGGTTTTCACTGGGTGTTTTTGTACTAACCCTTTTATTTTTTCTATACGGTTATTTGATAATTTAAAACGATGAATTACTTTTTGAACAAAGGAGCTTTTCCCAAAGTTTCCGATGCTGTAATAAATTATATCCGTCATTAGATCGGCGCTTACAGCAAGTCCAAAAACTGTTAAAAGGTTGAAATATCCTAAGGCAACCCCAAAAGCTGCGGCCATAGTGGCAATTTGTCCTTCTATAGCCATTGCTATAAACATGAAGAGGTAGCCGTGTTGGCCAATCCACTCTGCTGTTGTTTGAAAGTGTGTAAAATCCATAAATTTATTGATTGATCATTTCTTGATAAATTTTTTCCAATTTATCCACATGTTTTTTAATTGAAAATTCTTGGGCTATTTTAAGGCTTTCCGATTCATATTTAGCTCTTAGTTTTTTATTTTGTAAAAGTTTAATGATGCCTTTTGCCAGACTGCTTGGCGTATTTTGTGTTAATAGTCCGTTACGTCCGTTTTTGACCATGGGGGTAATGGCATCGTCTTTTACGCCGACAATGCTTTTTCCACAGGCTATGGCTTCTATAGCCACCGTAGGTAAAGTATCAGCAATAGATGTTATGATAGCTAAACTAGCGCTTTTATTGGCACTAATAACCAGATCATAGTTTATGAAGCCCGTAATAAATACACTTTCATGCAGATCATATTTATTAATATAGGCTTGAATATTTTTTCTTTCGGAGCCGTCACCAATGATAGCAAGTTTAGCGTTGGGAATCTTTTTATGAACTAATTGAAAGGCTTTTACAGCCAGGAGGACATTTTTTTCGGGATCGATTCTGCCTATCAGGACAATAAGAGGATCCCCTTTTTTTAAGTGGTATATTTTTTTAAAGGTAACAGGATTTACTTTACCTATGTATTCAAGGTTAATCCCATTATGTAAAACATAATTTAAATTTTTTACACCACTTTTTTTTAGACTGTGGGTCCCTTTAGCTGAGTTGGTAATAATCAGGTCGTAAGAGTGGAAATATTTTCGTGAAAACCACTGGATAAAGTTGGCACTAAAAGCTGCTAGGCGGGGATTAAGGGCGTAAATATAATCTTGAAAAACCATATGGAGTGTACCAATGAGGGGAATTTTTCCTTTTTGGGCGATGTTTTTTCCTAAAATGCCTACGGTTAAGCAATGGTTGTGAACAATATCAATGGGTATTTTTGATAAAGTTTTTTTTATTTTTCTGTTTATGAAAAAGAGAGAAACGCGATCTTGGTATCTAAAAGGAAAAGGAAAGGAGGGAATATGTAATACGTCTTTTGGTTCTTTGTAGGCAGCATCTTGATTTTTTGGGCAGATAATTATTACGCGATGATGCCTTTTTTCTAATTCCTCTTTTACTAGTAAAATGTGTTTTACAACACCGTTTACCAAATTAAGAGCATGGTCACTAGTGAAGAGTATATTCATGAGGAGATGGGAATTCACATTTATTGTATACTATCCTAAAAGGTGGCCATTTAAAATGCTCGACTTGATCTCTGGATAATTTTATTGTATCTTTTGCAAGAATTTACGGTCTTTTTTGGTAATTACTCAGCAATGTCATCTAGATTGCAACATGAATTTTTCTTTGTAGGGCGGGATGAAGGCAGCTTTGTAGAAAATTACGCCTATGATCTTGGTGATTCTGCTCAAGGTGGTAAGATTTTTATTAGCCTTGAGATTCAGAATAATCCTGCAGAAGCAGAGGCTATAGGAGATAGTATTTTTGATTCGATGCGTCGTGGTTTTTTTGCTGAAACCGATAAGGATCCTTATCTTCGTTTTGAGGAGTCCATTAAAGCTGTTAATAAAGTTTTGGCCGAAAAGAAAGAACATAAAGTGTCTAAGTTTATTGGTAATTTACATATTATTGTTGCCGCTATTGTTGGCAACGATCTTTTTTTAACGCAATGTGGAGATGCTGAAGGGTATCTTATTCGCCGCCGTCTTTGTAGTAATGTAAGTGAAGGTTTGGGTGATGAGCAGTCTTCGGATGTTTTTACCAATATTGCCAGTGGTACGTTAGAACCTAATGATATTGTCTTTCTAAATTCTACCCGTTTACTCCGTTATATTAGTAAGACCGATTTAGCTAAGATATGTTCCGGCAAAAATTTATCTTCAAGTTTGGCGGATTTGAAGGATTTTTTGGCAACAGAGGTATTAAGTAAAATTGCTATTATTGCCGTACAGGCTCAAGAGGTTGCGCCTGAATTATCTTCTCAAGAAAAGGGTCAGGTTGTAGCGCATTTACAGAAAGAGGAGTTTATACCTGAAAAAACAGCTCCACGTAAAAATAGCAGTAGTATGGTATTAAGAGATGTTGTTACTAAACTAGGAGATACGGTTGATGATCTTCGTCAAAAAGTGGCAAATATTAAGCCTCATGGTGAAAGTATACGGGGAAGTGGCAGGATGGTTAAGAATAAAATTATTGCTTTTACAATACTTTTGGTGGTGCTTTTGTCTGGTAGTATATGGTGGTTAAAAGTTAGAGGTGATGAGCAAAGACTTATAGCTCAATACGATACAATGCTTAAAGAGGTGCAGGAAGAGGTGGCTTCGGCCGAAACGACTGGTCAGTACAATAAAGATCAAGCTGGGCAGATGCTTAATCATGCTTATGATGAGGCCTTGGAGGTCTTAAATTCAGGTTTTCATCGAACCAAAGCGACACAAATCTTGGAATCGATAAAAGAGGGGAAAGATCGGCTTGATGGTGTTTCTCATCCTAAGACAACTGTTTTGGCTGATTTAAGTACTAAGCGTCAGGATATTAGCGCTTTAGGTTTAATAGCTTTAGATAAAACTTTATATGCGTATGAATATAACGCTTTATATCCGGTAGTTTCAGATCAGGTGCAAGCACCCCTTACTATTGATGAAAATGAAACGGTAATTTCTGCTACGGCCTATACCGATGAAAACTCTTTACTGTTTTATACAAAGAGCGGGAAAGTGATTGAATATAAAGATGGTCGTATGACTTTTGTAGATACGTCGGATCCTTCTTTTAGAAAAGGTGTAACGGTTCAAGCTTATAGTAATAAACTTTATATTCTGGATCAGGAAAATAGCCAAATTTGGCGCTATATTCGTCGTCGTGATAAGTTCGATGGAGCTGAAGCTTATAATATTAATGCGGATTTAAAAAATGGTGTTTCTTTCTCTATTGATGGCAATATCTATGTTTTAAATAAGGATGGATCTATTGTTAAACTGTTTAGTGGTAATAAAGAGGAGTTTCCTATTAAGAGACAGCCGGTTAAAGCGTTAACAAATCCAACGAAGATTTTTACGGAGCTTGATATGAATGCCATCTATATTTTAGAGCCTTCAGCAAAACGCGTGCTGGTTTATTTTAAGGACGAAAAGACCGGTGGAGCTACCTATAATAATCAATTTATTTTTGATGATATTGCTGATCTGCGTGATATTTATGTTGATAAGGATACCAACAAAATGTACTTGATGGACGCTTCTAAGATCTATACGGTTAATTTGTAGATAGATTTTATTTTATTGATAAGAGTACGTAATTTAGCCTCTTCTGGTTCTTTGAAGTCTTTGTAATCGAAGATATATTTGGCGATATCTTTGCTACCATTTTTGATGATGTTAACTTTTTTGATGTTGGTTTGAAATTGGGCGATGGTTCGTTTGTTTTGGAGTAATAGTTTTGCTTTTTTGCTGGCTTTTTTAGGATCTGTTTCGTAATAGCGCACTTTGTTTTTAATAACGAACTCGACATTACCTTTTTCTTGAGCCCAAATATAGGAAGTTATTACCATCGGTTTTTCTAACATTAAGGTTTCCATAACGGTAGCGGGACCGCCTTTGGTTACTACGATATCGGCCATATTCATGAGTTCATACATAAAATCGACAAACTCATAAATTGCAATATGTTGGTGAGGATGTAGTTTTTTTATCTTTTCACAGGCCTTTTTTAAGAGCTTATTTTTCCCTGTGACTACGGCAAATTCTGCTTTCTTGTTTTCTTTTAGCAAAGCTTTGAGATGTAAATGTCCTTTTGGAAGTCCTGTGCCCCCACCGGTGATGAGAATGAGTTTTTTGTGTGGAGAAAACCCGTATTTCTTTTTAAGCGAGGGAATACGGCCAGGCGGTAAAGGGTGGGCAAATTTTTTATTAATGGTTAGAGGGAAAGTGGCGATAGTTTCGGCAGGAATACCTTTTGCTACTGCGGAATCTTTGGCTTTTTCACTAAATACTACGAATTTGGCATCTTTTCTTACAAACCAAATACGAGGTGGGGTAAAAGGGTCGGTTGTTATAATGATAGTAGGGATTTTTAATTTTTCTTTCGCCAAAATATCTAATACCGGTTTTACTAGTAAAAAGTGTAAAATGACGATTTTGTCTGGTTTGTCTCTTAAGATATGTTCGCGAATATGTTTTTTCACCATCCAGGAAAAACCTGCTGTTTCTAGGCTCATAACGGATTTAATGCTGCTGGCGGCATAAATACCTTTCCAAAGAGAGGGGAGTTGATTGGTAGATATAGAATAGCCATCCTCAATAAATTTTCTAAAAGTGTTAGAGGATTGATCCAAGCAGTCGATCATAACGGCTTCTACCTCTTTGCCATAACCTTCCGCAAACTCATCAGCGATTGATTGTGCTGTGCTCAAATGGCCGCCTCCCGTTTTGAGATAAAGAAGTGTAAGTTTCATAACTAGATAGTATGATTTTTAGAGGCATGAGGATCCTTGAACTCGGTATTTGGCCCTTGTTCAACCGTTATGCCGCTGCTTTTTAGAATATCAAAATTAGGTAAAACTTCTGGGTACCCTTCTTGGTACACTACCCGTTTAATGCCAGAAACAGCGATTAAACTTGAACAAATACGGCAGGGATGTTTGGTGCAATAAAGGGTCGCTCCTTTTACGGAGATGCCATTTTTTGCTGCTAGTGCTAAACACCATTGTTCGGCGCAAATGCCATAACAAATTTCTCGTCGATGGCCTGATGGAACTTGAAACATATCTCTTACACAGCCTATTTCTGAACAGTTATAGCCTGGGAGCCAATCGTTGCCATGTATAACCAGTACTTTGCCCGCTTTTACGATCATGCAGACGATTTGAGCACGCAAACAATGAGTTTTTGGTTCCTGAAGATCTATTTGTTGCAGGAATTTATAGTCGGTTTTGGTGATGGCCACGGGGAATTTAATTAATAATTAAGAATTAATAATTAAGAATCGGTGGTATTGTAGCACTAAAACCTAGGCTCAACTACACTTACATTAGAAGGGATGCTTATGTTTATTTTTTCATCATCCAGGGGTAGTGTTTTTCAACCTCTAATACGAGTTTTTCCGTCTTAAAGATGCCATGTTTGGTGATGATGCCGGTTATAATATCTGGTGCGGTGATTTCAATAGCAGGGTTCATAATGGTGATACCGGTGGGTGGATTTTCCCAGACCTCCTTAGGGTCGCGCTGTTCGATGATCTCTTCAAAACCGTAAATAGTTTGAGGATCAAATTTCCAGGAGTTGGTGACGGAATAGGTTGGAATGCGTTGTTGGGCAGCGAATTCAGCTAAAAATTCCGTACCGATTTTATTAAAGATTTTTCCTTCCGATGTCACAGCGTCGCAACCGAATAGAAAAAGGTCGGCTTTTTTAAGATAGGTTCGTCCGGCGCTATCTACAAAATGCACAACGGGAATGCCAGCCTTTGCTAAATTTTCGGCGGTGATGCGTCCCTGAAAACGGGGGCGTGTTTCGGTGTTATAGACAGTGAATTTTTTGCCTTGTTGGTGCGCTTTAATGCAGATGGCTTCTACGGTGGAAGAATGGCAATGTGTGAAAACGATCATGCCATCACTGATCTTTTTAGCTCCAAATTCGGCGATTTTTTCTTTGGCTTCTTTAAAGTAATTAATAACGTACTCGGCAACTTTAGGATTGCTTTGATAATTGTTCATGCAATAGGTAAGCGCATTTCTGAGCGCCGGTTCGGTTGGACGGGTAGCCACAAGTTCATCGTGAGCTTTTTTAAGTTCAGCGGGATCCTGGGTTTCCTGTAATTTTAAAGCAAAGGCTTCTACCGCTTTAACAGCAATTTTTTCGGCGCCCTGAATCTGGAGCGTTTTAATTCCTTCAACAATTTCTTGATAGGTCATTTTATTTAATTAAGAA
>CAYMDR010000074.1:0-6579 GCA_964389195.1 uncultured Candidatus Peribacteria bacterium
AAATTGATCAAAAGGGGAAATATAAGGAATCCAAAAAGGTAGACTCACTAAAACAAAAAAGGCCAAATAGGATAACAACAGCGCATACATAGGTTTTTTAAAGAGCGATGAAAAAAATTGTGAAAAAGCGATAAAAACCCATAAGAAAACTTGGGCAATAAGCCAAAAACGAAAGCCATAGCCAAAACTTTTACTCATATTAAAATATTCCAATCGTATACTTCCCCATAAAAGCGCCAAAAGCAGAGCCACAAAAGTAATCAGCCCCGTTTCTATAACACTGCTTAAAAATTTTGCTAAATAAATCTCTGCGCGCGAAACGCGAAAAAGCAGAAACCGTATCGTACCGTCATAAACCTCCTGCGCAATCCGATCATACCCCAAAATAAGAATCAAAAGCGGCGTACCAATAATGCTCACCAAAAAAAGTGCTATGTTCAAAAAAGGAACTTGAATAAGAAAATCTACCACCTCAGGATGTTCCGGTGCCTCTATAATATGGTTTTCCAGCAAAAATAGCACAAACTGACGCTGATTATTTGTAATTACATCATTACTCAATGAGGCATTCATCTCATCCTGAATAAAAAAGAGCGCATAACTTATAAGCCCAAAAACCATTAAATACAGTACCAAAAAGACGATCGACTTCTTGGTACGCACCGAAGTCACAAAAAAATCCCGCACAAGTGTTAAAAAGTTTCCCATCGTCTAAATAGTACTTAATTCTAACAAATTATCAACGTCATCTTTTTTATTTTCTAGATGGCACTTCCCTGCTAGAATCACTATGTGAAAGCAAAACTTCGCTCCCAAAAACTACTGGAAAGAGTTCAACATGATCCGCTTGAAAAAAAACGGAAGGATGAGCAGATACTAAAAAATATCTTAGCTCTTCCCGCTTTCAAAAAAGCTGAGACCATTCTTTTTTACATGCCGATAAAAGGTGAGGTTGATCTATCCGCTTTGCTTGAAGTTACAAAAAATAGCTTGAACAAAAAATTTGTTCTTCCAAGGGTAACCAAAGGGAAAACAACACTAGAACTTTATTATATCCAAAATCCACATGACCTAGAAAAAGGCAGTTTCAACATACTTGAACCAAAATTGCACCTCAAAAAAGCACCCCTTAAAAACCTTGATCTAGCGCTTATTCCTGGGGTTGTTTTTTTCGACAACGGTCATCGTATTGGCTATGGCAAAGGGTATTATGATCGTTTACTTAAAAAAACCTCTTGTCTTAAAATTGGGGTTGCATATGAATTCCAGATCGTTAAAAATATCCCAGGCGAAAAACATGACACCCCTATGGATATGATCATCACAGAAAAAAAAGCACGAACCATACAGAATCGCCCTCAACCTAAAAGAATAAAACCCATTCTTTAACCTCTTTCACCATGGACATGACCGCCATCAAATCGTACGATCCTGCTATCTACGATGCCATTAAACGTGAAGAAAAACGACAAAGTGAAGGCATGGAATTAATACCTTCTGAAAATTACGTTTCTCCCGCAGTGTTAGAAGCCATGGGATCCGTTATGACCAATAAATATTCCGAAGGTTATGCTGGCAAAAGATACTACGGCGGCCAGGAAAACGTTGATGTTATCGAAAACTTAGCCATAGATAGAGCCAAACAACTTTTTGGCGCTGAACATATCAATGTCCAACCTTATTCAGGCAGCCCCGCAAACACAGCGGTTTATTTTGCCCTCTTAAATTATGGCGATACGGTTCTTGGCATGAAACTGGATCACGGCGGCCACATCACCCACGGCTTACCCATTAGTTTTAGCGGCAAATCATATAACTTCGTAGGGTATGGCGTAGATAAAGCAACAGGTCGTATCGATATGGAAGAGGTAAGAAAATTAGCCCTGGAACATAAACCAAAACTGATTATCGCCGGATTTTCCGCTTACTCACGCAATTTGGACTGGAAAAAATTTAAAGAGATTGCTGACGAAGTAGGAGCCATAACCATGGCGGACATTGCCCACATTGCCGGCCTTATTGCCGCAGGAGAAATAGATTCTCCCGTCCCCTACTTTGATGTAGTGACCACAACAACCCACAAAACTTTACGAGGCCCACGCGGCGCCATGATTATGTGCAAAGAAAAATATGCAAAAGCGATTGATCGCGCCGTATTCCCAGGCTTACAAGGTGGCCCACACGACCATGTAATAGCTGGCAAAGCCATCGCTTTTAAAGAAGCTTTAGAACCAACCTTTAAAACATACGCTCAACAAGTTATCAAAAATGCCAAAGCTTTAGCCCAAGCACTCATGGCCTTAGACTTCACCATCATTTCCGGCGGTACCGATAACCATCTCATGCTGGTTGATCTCACCAATAAAAATATCACCGGTAAAGAAGCCCAAGAGGCTTTAGATAAAGCGGGTATCACCTGCAACAAAAACACCGTCCCTTTTGAAACCCGCAGTCCTATGGATCCAAGCGGTATTCGCCTTGGTACACCAGCCGTTACCACGCGCGGTATGAAAGAAGCCGACATGCAAAAAATTGCTGGATGGATTGATACTATCATTAAAAACCATAAAGACGAGCAAGTGATCAGTAAAGTCAAAGCAGAGGTAAAAGACCTATGTCTTACCTTTCCAGTTCCGGGAGTTTAAATCATTTCCGCTTCAAAACCACCAACGTAATATCGTCCATTTGCTTATAACCAGCCGCAAACGTTTTTACCTCGGCTAAAATAGCATTGCGAATCGCCATGGCAGAAGGTAAATCACCGTATTCACTGATAGCGCGTTTAAAATTGGCCATGCCAAACATCTCTTTTTCATTTTTCCAACATTCAGGAATACCATCACTGTAAATAATAAGAGCATCATCTTTTTCCATCTGGATATCAAGCTCATTCAAATTTTTAGCAATATCTGGGAACATACCAAGCGCCAAACCTCCGGCCGGCGATAAGGTGACTTTTTTATCAGCAGCATGATAGTGAATCATCTGTTCATGCCCAGCACTTACGTATTTTAAGCGTTTTTCTACTTCATTCCAATAAAGCATCACCAAGGTCATAAACATATTGGAACTGGTTTTTTCTTTCAAAACTTTATTCACTTTAATTAACAGCGACTTTATATCAGTAACATTCTCGGCATTATAAGCGTGGTTATAAATCAAAGCATTAGCAATAGACACAACGATACCAGAAGGCACACCATGGCCTGTTACATCACCCAAATACATCAACAAGCTCTGCGAATCGGTTTTAATAAAATCGTAACAATCACCACCAATTTCTTCCGCCGGCAAAAGTCCTGCCGAAATATCCAAACTTGGCATCTGCGGAATTTCACGAGGCAACAACTGCTTTTGAATCTTCGCCGCCAGTTCCAACTCTTTGGCCACACGTTCTTTATACACCAAAGCTTTCGTACTGATCTCCAACTCCCCTGCCATTTTATTAAACGCCGTCGCCAGAGTGAAAATTTCATCCTTCGTCTTAACCTCAACCCGATGTTTAAAATCACCTTTAGCAATAACTTCCGCCCCTTCCGTTAATTGTTGCAAAGGCTTGGTAATACCACCAGCGTAAACAAAGGCAAACAACAAACCAATACCGACTCCAAAAACCGCAATCAACACCCCACGCATAATCGTTTGGTTCACACGTTCCTGTAAATTAGCATAAGAAATAGCATAAATAATAGAAAGATCATTCGCGGCAGGCTGCACCAAATAAGCAATCTTCTCATCCACCTTTAAAGCATCAATCGGCTGCTCATTCGCATCTACATAAGCAATTGCACCTTCCGCATCCTGTTTTAAATAAACCGTGCGTTGAGTATCCAAAGTAAACACCGAAGGGTTCTTAGCCTTAATCTGCTGCATCAAAACTGGACTTTCCATTTTACGCACCGCTCCTTGATACTGCTCCTCTTGTTCGGTACGAGAATCATAAACTAAGTCGCCACCATAAGTTACCACCTGTAAAAAAATATCCTGGGTAAGCTCTCTTTGCTTTTCATGAATGAAAAGAAACGCCGTAAGCGTAAACAGTACCACCACCAAGGCACTAATGGTCAGAGCAAGTTTTGTTTTAAGTGAGTGCATAAAGTATTAGTATATTTCCGAAGCGTGAACATAGCCGTCCACTCTCGGTTCGAAATGAATATTTTTTTGATAAGCATAAATAATTTCCGCTTCATACAAAGGAATAGCCAAAATATCCTCTTCAACTAAAATTTTCATAGCCTGCTGTAAATCGTGTAAACGTTTTTCCATATCTAAATTTTCTTGGCCACTTTCAATTAAACCATCAACCTCCGCATTTTTATAAGCAGAGCCATTATAAAGCCCATAACCCTTACCTTCCGTACGACTATGAGCAACCGCCGTTAAAAAATCGATCGCATCACCAAGCTCTGACCGCCATCCCAAAAAGTACATATCCGTTTCACCAGCTAAAACTTTTTGCTGTAAAGCTTGATCACTCAAAGGGTTTAAAATAACACCAATACCCAACTCTTCAAGTTGTGATTTAACATATTCCCCTACAGCATCTGCCGACTCTGGATAGTCAAATGTTATCGTTACACGGTCAAACTGTGAAGCTAAAACCTCACGTAATGCAGCCTTAGCATTCTCTAGATCATAGAGGGGCTTTTTAAGCTCTGGATCAAACCCAAAAACACCACTCGAAACAAACTGCCCAGCTGGCTTAGCAAAACCATAAGCTAAATCCACAAAAAAATCGGCATCAAAAACTTCCATCAAAGCTTTACGAATCTTCCTATCACCAAAAAACTCATCATTCACATTTAAACCTAAAAAGTTAACCTCCAAGCTTGGAATAGAAGTAATAACAATATCCTTATTACTCAAAGGCAAACAGCCATCTTTTGCTTTGTACTTAGGGGAAGTAGCACAACCAACATTAGGAGGAACATTCGTCAAAAGTTGTATTTCAGCTTTTTCTAAAGCTGCCACTCGATCATTACGATGAGCAATATACTGCAATACAACCTCTGTATAAGCAGGTTTATCGCCCCAATAATCTTTAAAGCGATGTAAAACTAAACGAAATTCATCACGTGAAATAAACTGATAAGGTCCAGTTCCCATCGGTAGTTCAAAGTTATTCCAAGTACGAGGAAAAATATACGTTACCGCCATTTTTTGTAAAAGTAGCGGATCAGGAACAGAGGTATGAATCAAGATGGTTTGATCATCCATGACCTCAACCTTTTCAATAGTATAAAGCAAACTTTTTAACTGTGACTGCTCAAAAGTTTGTGCTCTTTCGATGCTAGCAACAACATCTTTAGGATGTACCAAGGTTCCATCATGAAATTTAACACCTGGCCTCAACGTAAACTCCCAAGTTAGTGGATCAAGTAAGCCCCAAGAAACAGCAACACCGGAAGTAATTTTTAGATTACGATCAGTCTTCACTAACCCTTCATAAATATCCACTAAATGGCTGCGGGTAATAGCATCAAAAAGCGTAGGCTCCAAACTTTGGGGAGCAAAGGCATAGCCAATAACTAGTTTATAGCTAGCTCCTCTTAACTCTTCTTCACTCGTGATCTTAGGCGTATTAAAAACAAAGTATTCTCCAAAAAAAAGATACCCACCAATAGCAGCTAACAAAGCCACATATCCGGCAAGTAAAACCTTTTTGATTTTTTTATTTCGTAAAATTGCAGCCACGTTGGTATTTTTAGATGTGTTTTTGTTTTTTTATCCCCTTATAATAGCACAAAAAGGCTATTTTTTCAATATCGCCAAGAAAGCCTCTTGAGGCAAATCAACCCGCCCCACCTTTTTCATCCTTTTTTTACCAGCTTTTTGCTTCTTTAAGAGCTTATCCTTGCGGGTTCTATCGCCTCCATATAATTTAGCCGTAACATCTTTACGTAAAGCACTAATGGTTTCACGGGCAATAACCTTACTTCCAATCGCCGCCTGAATCGCAATCTCAAATTGTGCCTTAGGAATAAGTTCTTTGAGCTTTTTAACCAGACTTACCCCCACATGAAAAGCTTCATCGCGGTGAATAATCAAAGAAAGAGCGTCAACTTTCGCGCTCGCAATCAAAATATCCAATTTTACTAAATTCTCCACACGATACTCCAAATACTCATAATTCATCGAGGCATACCCCGAACTAATACTTTTCAATTGGTCATAATAGTCCATCACAATTGATGCCAATGGCATCTCAAAAATCAAAATCACACGCGTCGGATCAATATACTGCATCGTTTTATTTAAACCTCTCTTTTCCAGCGACATCTTCATAATCGCTCCAACATAGGTATGAGGCGTTAATACCTCAACTTTGACCCAAGGTTCCTGAATAGCATTAATCAGGGCAGGATCTGGTAAATCAGAAGGATTAGAAACAAAGACCTCTTCACCATCGTTTTTTATAGCAACATAAGATACCGAAGGTGCGGTAACGATCAAATCCAAATTATATTCACGTTCCAAGCGCTCCTGCACAATATCCAAATGAAGTAGCCCCAAAAACCCGCAACGAAAACCATGCCCCAAAGCCCCCGACTGCTCAGGTTCAAACGTTAAGGCCGAATC
>CAYMDR010000075.1:0-6425 GCA_964389195.1 uncultured Candidatus Peribacteria bacterium
CAAATTGAAGATACAAATCCTCAGGTAAACATTTCAATAAATTATTATTAATAATATAATCAGCAAAACTCCTATCCTTATTTCTTAAAGGGATTATTGGCAAAGCATGTATATTCGCGATAAGTAAATCCCTATGAGCTGGAATCGCTGTATCTAAAAGCCTTTCAAGTACAGCAATAGCAACCTGTCTATCTTCAAGCACCGTAGCAGTTAAACGAGGAATATCTTGTCTTGGGTAATACAAAGTAGTAACAAATCTATTAGTCCCCCTTACAGGACGATCATAGTGGAATTGTTGCATTGTAGTATTAGACAATCCTAAGGCTCCATAAACACCCTCCTCAATCTGAACACCACGAAGACTCACAAAACCATATTCAGCAAGCAACCCATGTAACTGCTCCAATATAAGATCTTGAAGTTTAGAAACCGTTACATCCAAGCCAGGAACAAGTTCTAACCCAAAACGTGGAAATCTATCACTATGCCCCTCATGTAAAACCAAAGCTTGGTAACCATTTATCACAACTTTAAAAGTAAATTATAACTTTAAGCCTCCTTGCTAAAAACCTAACTCTTAAAAAGCGGCAAAAGGCAGACGGAATAGTAATTTACTTTACATATTTGTCAATATTAATTGTATTTTTGTCAAATTGCAGTAGCATTATCCTCAGGAACCCATCCGTGATACAAACTCTACATGGAACACCATGAAGTCACCGGAGATGCTAATGTAACACCTGAGGCTAAACCATCTTTTAAACATATCTCCCAATTACAAAGATGGGCTCATCTCATGGTATTGGCAGCAGCTTTGCTAGTACCAAAATTTGCTCACGCCCAAACTCAAACGAAAGAAACCATCTTAGAACAAAGTGCAACCTTAGAAACAGCATATGGCTTTAACATACATTTTCCTGACGACCCCAAGCTAGAACCAATCTTAAAAGCTAACACCTACTATGGCGAACAATTAAGCGACCTTGACCAATTCAGCACTGCCCTAGGAAAACTGGAGAAACAACTTAAGAAATACCAGGGATATATTGATTTTCCACACTTTGATATTTATTTTGTAAGAAACCTTTTTTACGACGATCTCAAAAGAGCAGCAGGATTTTCAACTAAAAAAACCATCGTCTTTGATACTTACTATCTTGATACGGCAGTTGATCATGAACTTTTTCATGGATTGGACGAAAATGATGGTATGGCAGCCGACAATGAATCCTGGGCACAAGCACACCCAGAAGGCATGAAGGTGTATACAAATCCCTATGGAGCACATGCCCTCGCCACAGAGTTAGAACCTAATAAACACATCCCCCATTTTGCGAGAAAGTATGGCAAAGACGGTGGCCCAGATGAAGATCAAGCTACGATTGCCGACACCTTGTTAGAAAACGAAGAAATTATTCCTTGGATTGTAGAAAAAATAATGAATGGCGATGAAATTATCCAAAACAAAGTTACCCGAGAAACCGGTTGCGAATTTAGCAAAACACTTGGCATCTTTACCCGCTTACTAACCGAAGAAGAATATAGTCAAAAATTCAACACCAAAGGCTACGAATACTACCCCAAATGGTCCCGCGATGCCCATGGAAAAGTTCGCATGGATGTAGAGTTTTGGAATAAGCGAATTGAGCAAGGCATTCCAACTAAAAAAGCTGCCGACAGCAAAGACCCGTTACGTGAACCTTGATGAAAAACTTAAAATATTTTACATTAGCAACTCTACCTAAAATTTTAGCACGTTCATGCTTTATCAAAAATTTTTCTCAAGTGAAGCTTCTCCAGTAACGGCTCTTACCATCAATCCCCATAAAAATTTTCTGGCAAGCGCCTTGCTAAATGGCACCATCAATATTTTCGATCTTAAAAAAGCAAAAACCGTAGATACTTTAAATTTCAACCAAACACAGCTAACAGCTCTTAGCTGGAGTACCGATGGAAAAAACTTATGTGCCGGATCAAAAGATGGAACGCTTATTATATACAACTTTCTTAAAAAGGAACTAATAACAATTCATAAGGCTCATAGGGCAATAACAGCGCTAGCCATGGATCCACATGAGCCCATAGTGGTAAGTGGTGGAGAAGATTGTGCCATTAAATTTTGGGATTTTAAAGGAAAGCTACTTCGCACCATTGAGTATGAACAAGTTATATCAGGAGATTTATTCGGCGTAAGCCAGCTTTGCTTTAACAATGATGGCCTTTTATATGCGGGCTATTTTATGAAGCACGATAATTTATGCACCATCAATACCAATGGTAAGCAGCAATGGTTAAATGCTATCGCTAAACCTATTCAATCCTTAGCTCTCAGTCACGATCAAAAAACTATTTTTTGCGCATCCGATCATCAAGTGCAAATAATATCATCAACAGAAGGCACCACCTTACACTCCTTCTCTTTTAAAAATAAATGGATCCACAAGATTTTCGCGCGCAGCAAAGATCTCTTATTAGTCATCTTCTGCTCTGGAGAAATCCAAGAAATACATTGGAAAGACCAAAAAATACAAACTCTGTATGAGCCGATACCACCAACCAATCTTTTCACCTTGGCTTTAAGTCCAGATAAAAATCACTTTATAGGGGAGACCATTCCACCTGCAAAACTAGCCTTAGTTTTAGGGGAAAATAATAGTAATAATCATAAAAAAATCCGCACAACAAAAACTCCTTTTCAAAAAAATAGCTTAGGTTTTATACCGGGAAAGCAGCAACTTTTCGTCGGTGAAAAGAAAAAAATCGACATCTATAATTTTGAAGGAAAACCATTAACATCAATCGCAACAAAAGCAGCAATATTGGCTATTGAATATGCAGAACCCATTAAGATCTTTATCGTTGCCGAGAAAGACAAATTCATAAGAAAATATGATTTTTCTGGAAAACTCTTACAAGAATATAAAGTAAAAAATAGTCCCACTTTAGTAAAATACAACCACAAGAAAAAATACTTAGCCGTAAGTTATGGTAAAAAAATCGATATTTTTACCATAGAAGGAAAACCTATTAACTCTTTATTGCCTCACTGGAAATATTATGAGTTCATAACCATGGCCTGGAGCCCTTCGGGAAAATATCTTGTCGCTGCCGACAATGGCAATATCTGTACTGTTTGGACAGTAAGCGATAAAAAAATCATCAAAGAATGGACTCAACAAGCCATAGCTTTTTCTTTTTCTGAAACCGAAGATGAAATTATGTGTTTCGGCACAAACGGCACCATCAACCTATATAATCTCAAAAACAAAGAGACCACATTTTATACCTACGAAAAAAACGGCTCCCCACCAACTACCGCACTATATATTCCAGACAAAGATACCTTGATCTTTGGCACGCAAAAATCATCGCTTATTTTTCAACACTTAAGCTAAATCCTTCTTCATTGCCATAACCGCCGCACGCGCCGCCACAGCATAGTCAGATTCCGTATATTCATCCGACTCTTCCCAAGCGTACATAATACTGCGTGAAGCATTTATAATGGCTCCTGTGCCATCAGCATTAAAACAGCCTTTTACATCTTTAGCCGTACCGCCTTGAGCACCATAACCTGGCACCAAGAAAATATTTTGAGGCATTAATTTGCGCAACTTAGCAGCCTGCGCTGGAAAAGTTGCTCCCACCACAGCTCCCATGAAAGAGTAGCCTGAATCCCCTATTTCATCCGCACCCCAGGAATCTAGATACTGAGCCATAATCTCATAAACAGTACTTTTATCGTGCATTTGTAAATCCTGTAAATCGGATGATGAAACATTAGAAGTTTTTACTAAAACAAAAACACCCTTCCCATGTTGGCGAGCCTGCTCCATAAATGGCTTGATCCCATCAATACCAAGGTAAGGAGCAATCGTAACCGCATCGGCATCAAACGAAAAAACCTCTTTATCTAAAAGCGCCACTTTACCCAAAAAAGCCTTCGCATAAGCCTCTGCTGTACTCCCAATATCCCCACGCTTAATATCCGCAATAGTCAGCAAACCTTTATCACGCGCATACCACAGGGTCTCTTCAAACGCACGCACACCTTCATATCCGTATTGCTCATAAAAAGCGATCTGCGGCTTTAGCACGGGTACCAAGTCCGCCACGGCATCAATGATACCCTTATTAAATTCTAAGATTGCTTCAGCTGCCGCCGTTAAAGCATTGGCATACTTACTAAAATGTTTAACCTTAATAAAATCAGGAATCTGCTCCAAGCGCGGATCCAAACCCACTGAAATCGCCGACCCTTTAGCTTTTACAGCCGCATTCAAACGATCAGCAAAATGAAAAGGTTTTTGCAATTTTTCATCGCGCGTTTGACGTTTTTCACGCTCCTCACGTCGAGCTTTTTCCAATTGAGTTTCAACAATATTCTTATCAGACATAGCTTTAAGCTAACATATTACTTTTTCCCAATCAATTCCTGGTAATTTTTCACACCATGCTGCTTCATATATTGCAGCAGCCCTTTAGAAATTTTACGAACCATCAAAGGCCCCTCGTAAATAAAACCAGTGTAAACCTGCAGTAAACTAGCACCCGCACGCAGCATCGCCACGGCATCTTCTGCGTTGAAAATTCCGCCAACACCTATAATAACCATCTTTTTATCCATCATCTGATACAGTTGATGTACGGTATGAAGCGCATATTTTTGAAGCACCTGCCCACTCACTCCACCCTGCCCCGGCAGTTTAAAACCAAGCTCTTTTTCCGTAAAATCGGCCTTCGTATTGGTAGCCACAATCCCTGCAATATCATGTTTTTCCGCCATCTTCACAATACCCTTGAGTTGATCAGTATCCAAAAGCGAAGGGATTTTTATAAACACCGGTTTTTTAACTTTCATCTTTTTTTCGCGATCCGTCACCACACTCAAAAGTTCATGCACAAACTCATCATTCAAAAGCCCCCTTTTATCCTTCACATTCGGACAACTTAGATTAAAAGTTATGTAATCCGCCACATCCACCACCTTTTCAAAACAAGCGGCAAAATTTTCAATTTCCGTCATGCTAGTATTGGTATTTTTAGCGATACTTACACCTTTCACATAGTTCTTAGCCTTTAAATGCTGAAGTTTAGAAGCAAAATTCTCAGCCCCTGCATTATTAAGGCCAAAATAGTTTTGAATCGATTGATGTGCAGGAATACGCCAAAGTCGCTTCCCCGGATTACCATTTTGAGGCTCCAGCGTAACACTCCCAAACTCAACATGACCAAAACCAAGATTACCCCACATCTCCCCAGCTTTCACATACTTATCAAACCCCGCCGCCAACCCCACCGGATTCTTAAAGTGTAAACCCGCAAAATCGACTGCAAGTGCTGCCTCCTCAACCTCACACAAAGAGCGTACCAGCGCCCCACCATGTAATTTCCCCGCTATACGCAATCCACCCATTACAAAATTATGAATAGCCTCTTCATCGAAGCTAAACAAAATAGGGTTTATAAATCGCTGATAAAACATTAATGGTTTTTAGGGCTTACTCATAACACTATACCGCTTCAAAAATGAACAATCAAGCCACCCACCATTCATCATAAATAAGCCCTCATACCCACTGGGCAATATTGACAGAATGAAGAATTATATGATAAAATAGAGAGAGTTTAAAGTTTTCAGCATTAATAACAACAAAATCCCATGAACGGTACAGATAGCCAACCAGGCCAAGGAAATCCTCCAGATGACGACTTTGGTAGTCTATTTGATGATGATGGCGGTACAGATGCTAATGCTGCAACCTCAAAAGCACCAGAAGTAACTTTTTTAGCAGATGACGAAGCCGATGCAGCCATAGATGAAGTTGTTAATTCTTTAGGTACCGAAAGAGTTGCAGCAGTAATGGCTGATTTAGATGCTGCTCAACCGGCAACTAAAAAAATACCGAAAATGAGGGGAGGCGCAAGCGAAGAAGGCTTAATAACAGAGGCAAAGAGATTGCTTGCAGAAAGACTTGTAGAATCTACCCACAAATTAAGAGAAAAAACTCTTAGTGGTAAACCATTGGATAAGGCAGAGCTAGCAAAATTGGAAGAAGGCATGATCCATGAACTTATCGCAAGGTGCATAGGAGACTTAGTAACAAGAAGAGAAAGTGAATTAGAGAGGCTTAGAAAAATGGGGCGGAGTCAAAACCCCGAAGATCAACAAAAAGCAACAGGTGAAGAAATTGATCTTTATTTTAATGAAGCAACTTCAGGATCTGGACAAACTAGTGAAGAAGCAGAAAGAAAAAAACCTTATGATGAGATATCATTAAGATCACATTCACCTACCATACAAGCAGGTGTACTAGCAGCAGTATGTCAAATAAGCGACTTTGATGATCTTAAAAGAGACTTTCCAGAAGTTCTCGAAGATCCCGCATTTTATGAAGCCCTCATTGAAAGAGATAAAGGCGAAA
>CAYMDR010000076.1:0-804 GCA_964389195.1 uncultured Candidatus Peribacteria bacterium
CATGATTAAGTTGAAAACAGAATATAGGTAAGAACAACACCAATAGCTATCCCCACCAAAAAAACCAGAGGAATTTTCTTTTCACCACGCTGATCATGCGCCCCCGCAAGCTCCGTCAACAAATTGGAACTCATAATAATTTCTTCATTGGCATTGGCATCAACCACATCACCAAAATCATGGTTCGCAACAAGCTGCACAAACTTACTAAATTTAACTTTTACCGTTTCCTTTGGAGGAAGCTCCTCTACATTTTTTGCCGCAGAAACAGGCTCATCTTGGTACTCTTCCTTATCCTCAAAACGAGCATACTCCGCATCATCATAGTCCTGTTCAGATTCGATACGATCAACATTAAAATTCACCGGCACATCATTAGCACTTTCAATAAGAGGCTCCACACTTAGCGAATCCTCCTGACGAACATGGTGCACCATAAAAGAGTTTCTAGCTTTACTACTGGAATTAATATCACGCAAAGGAATACGTGCTTTATTTTTAGAAACCTTTTCATCCCCTGAAATGGTAGATTTTGCTTTGGGCATAAGTTATCCGCAATATACCAAGCCCGCCAAAAATCCGCAATAAAAATCTACGAAAAAAAAGAGCTCCGCCCAAGCGGAGCCCCTTCACTATTAATTTTTAACCCTTAATTATGAATTGGACTACATCATCCCCATCCCCCCCATGCCTCCCATTCCGCCCATGCCACCCATTCCACCGCCAGCTGGTGCTTCAGGTTTTTCTTCTGGAAGATCGGTAATCGCAGCTTCAGTTGTTAGGAAGATTCCGGCAATGGACGCC
>CAYMDR010000076.1:814-6195 GCA_964389195.1 uncultured Candidatus Peribacteria bacterium
AATACCAGCTTTTACCATATCAACGAATTCATCTTTCGCGGCGTCATAACCCCAGCCAGCTTTTTGTTCCAAAACTTTGTGAACAATCACCGCGCCATCTTTACCAGCGTTCTCAGCAATTTGATGAAGTGGAGCACGTAAGGCCAAGAAAACGATACGAGAACCCGTAATTTCATCCGCATCGCCTTTGAACTTATCAAGCACCATAGACGCTTGAAGTAGCGCTACACCACCACCAGGAACGATACCTTCTTCCACGGCAGCCTTGGTAGCCGCAACCGCGTCTTCAATACGATGTTTCTTTTCTTTCAGTTCAGTTTCCGTAGCCGCACCGACTTTAATTACACCAATACCTCCGGATAATTTCGCCATACGTTCAACCAATTTTTCACGGTCAAAATCAGAACTTGTCTTCTCCATCAACACTTTAATTTCCGAGATGCGCGCTTCGACATCTCTCTTATTACCCTTACCTTCAACGATAATAGACTTATCTTTATCGGCAATCACTTTACGAGCTTCACCAAGATCAGCAAGTTCAGCGGATTCCAATTTAAGACCGATTTCTTCTGTGATAACGCGTCCTCCCGTAAGAGCCGCAATGTCGCGGAGCATCTCCTTACGACGATCCCCATACGCCGGAGCTTTAATAGCAAGCACGCTAAACACCCCACGTAATTTATTTAACACAAACGTTGCAAGCGCTTCGCCTTCTACATCTTCAGCAATAATCACCAACTCCTTTTTACCAGACTGAACCAATTTTTCAATCAGCGGTAAAATTTCCTGAATTGAACTGATTTTTTTATCAGTAATTAAAATTTTCACATCCTCATAAACGGCTTCCATTCTGGCAGGATCCGTCACCATATAGGCGGAGATATAACCATTTTCAAACTGCATACCTTTCACCACCTCTTTATCAATACCCATCGTTTGTGACTCTTCCACGGTAATGACTCCATCATGACCAACCATATCCAAAACATCCGCGATCAACGTACCAACATTTTCATCTTGCGCCGAAATTGTCGCAACTTGCGCGATTCTTTCTTTAGAGTCACCGATTTCAACTTTGATATTATCAAGTTCATCGCACACCATACCCACCGCACGATCAATACCCTTTTTAAGTTGCATTGGATTCGCACCGGCCGTAACGTTGCGGTAGCCTTCCGCGATCATCGCGGCGGCAAGCACCGTAGCGGTTGTAGTACCATCACCGGCAATATCGTTCGTCTTGGTCGCAACCTCTTTAACCAATTGAGCTCCCATATTTTCATAAGGATCTTTGAGATCGATCTCTTTAGCGATGGTTACGCCATCATTGGTAATCATCGGCGCGCCATATTTTTTGTCGATCACCACATTACGGCCTTTTGGGCCAAGCGTAATGCGAACCGCTTTTGCCAGGGAGTTCACGCCGCTAATAATTTTTTGACGGGCTGTGTCCCCAAATAGAATCTGTTTAGCCATGGAATATTGTAATTAAGAATTAAAAATGAAAAATTAAGAATAACGGTATACAAAAATTATTAATTATTAACTATTAATTAATAACTACTCCAACACCGCTAAAACGTCGGACTGGTTCAAAATAAGCAGTTCCTTGCCATCAACCTTTACTTCGGTCGGACCGTATTTGGTAAAAAGAACGGTATCGCCAACATTGATTTCCATAGGAATCAGCTTGCCATTATTATCAAATTTCCCTTTGCCCACAGCAATAACTTTACCCTTCTGTGGTTTTTCCTTAGAAACGGTTTCGGGAATAATAATCCCAGAGGAGTGAACCTCATTAGCTGTTACCGCTTCCACGACGATGCGATCCTCCAAAGGACGCAATTTTGACGTTTTTGTGTCTGCCATAGTAAATGAAAATGTTAAAAAATAGTTTGTAAATTAGCATACCGAATACTATCTTTAGCACCCACTACCGTCAAGTGCTAAAGGAGAAGATTTGACAAAATAAAAAATTGGGGTTAAAAATATATATCCTGTTAATTCATTTATTAGAGAATGCTAGAAATAGATAGCAAATTCGAACAACTCGAAGCCATAACTACAAGAATAGAAGTAAAAAAGCCATATGAAGGCCTAGGTTCGGACTATCTTATGGCTTTGCAATTGGCGGCACAACCCGCCTTAGTTGAAGAAATGACGAGATTATTGACCGAAGTATTGGGAGAGGATATTAAATTTTTTGCCATCGAAAAATCAACAATAGAAGAGTTACAAGGCCAACCATCGCCAAAACTTACTATAAGGCTAAGCTTAAGAAACCCCGAGAAACCACATGATGAATACTTAAACCGGGATTTTGAGAAAACCTTCAGCCAAAAACATGAAATGGAAATATCGAATAAAATGACTAGAGCTGGCATTAATTATGTTAGAAAGCACGGTGGAGTATTTTTAGACTTTAAAAGACACTCAAGTACAGATCAAAATCCAGAAAACTCTCTCTATGATATTGTTCTACAAAAAATTGGATCGGAAGAGATCCTTAAAAAAAGAACAGAAGCACTCTTAAGAACAATGAAAATTTATATCGAACGACCAGAAATAATTATGCCAAAAACAGGCACAACAACAATAATAGTAAAAATCCCTCATCGTAACGAAATACCAACTAACGCTACCACAACTCCAGGTATAACCTTACAAAGAGGTGACACTCACACCAAAATGCTCATCCAAGCACAAGCCCTAACACCAACACCAAATGAAAAAGAAGTCATCTGTAAAGGTATTACAAATACTGATTCAGAAGACATAACCACACACACACACCTAGATGAAGTTTCATACGGAACACCTAAAGACCTAACATTAGTACAACAACGACAGCAAATGCTAAACGATCTAGCAAAAGCAGGCCTCTTGGCTTCCTCGTTAAAACCATAAAATTTTACACCGCAAACTGCTCCGCCCTGGTCTCACGAATAACCGAGACCTTGATTTGGCCTGGATATTGTAAATCGCGTTCGATTTTACGGGCGATTTCGTGGGAAAGTTTGGTGGAAGCAAAGTCATCAACATCTTCCGGTGTAACAAAAATTCTTACTTCACTGCCTGCTTGCACCGCAAAAGATTTCTTCACGCCATCAAAAGAGTTCGCTACGTTTTCTAACTCTTCTAGACGTTTAATATAGGCATCCAAATTATCGCGTGTAGCGCCTGGACGAGCATTTGCGATGGCGTTAGCCGCGTACACAATCATCGCCTCCACCGACTTAGGTTCTGGATCTGCATGATGCGCTTCAACGGCATGAATAACAGCTTCAGGAAGACCAAATTTCTTCACAATATCACGCCCGATCACACTATGATGACCTTGAATTTCATGATCCACCGCTTTGCCAATATCATGAAGTAAACCAGCCTTGCGACAAACATTCACATCAGCACCAAGTTCGGAAGCCAAGCTGGCCGCCAAAAAGGAAACCTCCATCGAATGCTTCAGAACGTTCTGTCCATAGCTGGTACGGAATTTTAAACGACCTAACAACTTAGTTAAATTAGGATGAAGACCGGTAACACTTGTTTCAAACGCCGCCTTTTCACCAAGCTCTTTAATCATCACATTCACCTCCTCTTTCGTTTTTTCTACCGTCTCTTCAATGCGAGCCGGATGAATACGACCATCCACAATCAATTTTTCTAAAGAGATTTTGGCGATATAACGACGTACTAAATCAAAACCGGAAATCACGATTGATCCAGGAGTATCATCCACGATCACATCAATACCGGTGACCTGCTCAAAAGCATTAATATTACGTCCTTCACGTCCAATAATACGACCCTTCATATCGTCACTTGGTAGGTTTACGATGGTGGCTGTAGATTCCGTAGCGGTTTCTGCAGCGTAGCGTTGGATGGCGTCAGCTAAAATAAATTTAGCTCGTTCCTTAGCTTGATCTTTCAACTCCTTTTCCGCTTTTTGAATTTGCTGAGCAATATCCTGTTTAGACTCTTCCTCCACCTGTTTTAAGAGCATCGTCTTCGCCTCTTCACGGGAAAGGCCGCCAATTTTTTGTAATTCCTGCGCCTGTAAATCATGGATTTTCTGCACCTCTTCACGTAACTGGCGAACAGATAAAACCTTATTTTCCAGCTCCACTTTATTATTCTCCAATTCCTGAAGTTTTTTATCCAACACCTCCTCTTTTCCCATCAAGCGCTCCTCATTTTGACGGAGCTGCTCACGTTTTTTTTCTTCCTCCATTTTAGCCTCTTCCAAAAGTTTTAAGGAATCATTTTTAGCTTTAAAGATAATTTCCTGAGACTTAGTATTCGCCTGCTGTAAAAGCAAATGAGCCTTTTCCTGAGAATTCCTATTTTTTTCTTCAACCTGTTTTTTACGAAAAACATAACCGCCACCCAGGCCAAGCCGCCAGGCTATCAAAAGATAAATATACGTCATTTTTTTAGAGATTAGAGAGATAACTCTCTCTAGGTTATTCACATATCAATACAGGAGGCTACCTGCCACTTATAGTACAAGCTCTTTCTTGAAAGATACTACTTGAGACTTGCTGGAAAAAGGGTGTTTTATACTCATAAAATTTCACTATTTTCTAATATACGTATTGAACCTGAACCACCTAAAAGAGATCAATTAAAAGGATAATAAAGTAGACGACATAAGTCAACTAACCATTTATTTTTAAGAATCTCATTAACTTTTTTTTAAACAGGGTTGCTATGGTAGGCACATGCGAAAAAAACTTTTGATATTGCTTATTGCAATGTTATTGACACAACCAGTTACATATGCCCAAGTTGTAATGGAGTTCGAAGCAACCCCCTCTGTTATAACCGAGCCCGGAGCACGACTTCTTATCACTGAAGTAAATTTTAAAAATACTATAGCCGACTGGGTAGAAATACTGTACCTATCGCCTTCTAATAAGCCACTGAATCTAAAAGGTATATCCTTTCAAGATGATAGTACTTTTAAAACTATTACAACAGATTTCTTTCTTCAACCTCACCAATATGGAGTGCTCTACTTTAATAATACTGAAAACGATACCACTCCTTATCTTTACACTTCCCGTAAAGGTTTAACCGCTACTACCGAACAGTTTGTTATCTTTGATCAAAATCACAAAATTTTAGATGCCCTTTGTTGGACGAGCGATGCCTCTACTGTTTCTGAAACCAAAGAATGCAAGGCGTCGTTTGAAGAAAAAGGCTGGCATTCCAAAGATATAACAACGTGCATAAAAAGTAATACCATAAAGACTAATCAGGGAGTCGCCCGTGAAACCACCCTCGATACCAACACCAAAGAGGACTGGCTATTAGCGGCCACACCAACTCCGGGTGGAACAAACCTCATAACACTTGAAGAAGCTAGCAGTCCCTCAATT
>CAYMDR010000077.1:0-6139 GCA_964389195.1 uncultured Candidatus Peribacteria bacterium
GTAGGGGATACTATGTGCAATGCCTTCAAATAAAGCAGAAAATGGATCAAGTGTATTTTTATACAATTTTGAATCAATGCCTGTTTCAGCATTTTCGATCTTTTGAATTACTTTTTTTATGGCTTCAATTAGATCCTTGTCTGTTATAAACGTAAGATACGACACGGTATTTTTTAAAAAGACTGATCAGGTTACAATTATATCAATCTGTTAGGAAAAAACTAGCTTATACCTCCAATTAAAGCGTATCGCTTTCTTCTGGAATAGCTTTTATGGCTTCCTCTTCGGTAATAAGGTCGGCTTCGAGCATATCGGTGACAGCTTTTTTCATGGTTTGCATGCCTTCTTTAAAGCCTGTTTCAATGGTGGAATTGATTTGGTGGGATTTATTTTTGCGAATCATGTTGGCGATAGCGCCATTATTTATCATGATTTCAAGAGGGGCAATGCGGCCTTTACCATCTTTAGTTTTAAGCAGATTTTGCCAAATAACGGCGCGCAAACTTTCTGCAAGTTGAGCACGAATTTGATTTTGTTGTTCAAAAGGAAAAGCATCGATAATACGATCGATCGATTTGGCGGCACCACTGGTATGAAGGGTGGCAAAAACCAAGTGGCCAGTTTCAGCAGCAGTAAGCGCTAAAGCAATCGTTTCTAGGTCGCGCATTTCGCCAAGTAAAATCACATCGGGATCTTCACGAAGCGCCGCTCGCAAGGCTTTATCAAAACCTAAGGTGTGATTCTTGAGTTCACGTTGTTCAATAATGGATTTTTTATTTTCATGGACAAACTCGATAGGGTCTTCAATCGTTATAATGTGTTGTGCTTCATTGAGATTAATCTCATTAAGCATGGCCGCTAGGGTGGTGGATTTACCCGATCCTGTAGGCCCCGTAACGATTACGAGTCCATTGTTGTAGCCGGTAATTTGGCGAAGTGTTTCGGGCAGACCTAGTTCATCAATGCTATAAACAACTTCGGGGATTACGCGGAAACATCCAGCCATACCTTTGCGTTGCACGAAAATATTGACCCTAAAGCGAGCAATGCTTGGTAAATCCAGTGAAAAATCCATGTCGAGGTTTTTGGCAAAGTAGTTTTTTTGTTCCTCCGTCATGATTTCCAACAAATAGTCCTCAGCCATCTTTTTGGTGAGTACCGCATGTTCTTCAATCAAAACCAGGTCGCCGTTAATACGTAAAACAGGTTTACTGCCGGTAGTTATATAAATATCGGAAGCTTTATATTGAAGAGCTGTTCTGAAAATTTTATCTAATTGCATTTTTTTGTATTTTTATTTTATGTTTATTTAGAATATCTTTTTTAAGATACAGATCTAAAGATCTAAGTCATTCATATTGAGCTCTTCATCGGCATTTTTAGGAAGAACATTTTCAATAGCGCCCCATTCACTATCCTCCAATTCGGGAACAATAATGGTTACGCGATCTCCAACTTCGGCGCGAAAATACGTAACAGAAGCGAGTAATACTTTGTACACTTTTCCTGTAGCGATGACATGGTATTGATTATCTTCATAGGTAAGTGTTCCAACAATACGTTTTCTTTCAACGGGTCCGATCTGTTTATAAAGGAAGGAACCATCTTCGGTAATGGTAAGTTTTAAGATATCTCCTGGAATTAATTTAGATTTACTAGCGTAATTTGCTGGTACCGAATATGTTTTTTTGTCTGGGCCGATCATATTTTGGCCATCAAAGACACCTTCAATAATTTGGTGCTCACCACTGTTGCTGTGGTTACCCATTTTAGAGGCCACTTCGGCATACTGATTTTTAGAAGTTCCGGTAGTGAGCTCGCTTAAAATTTGTTTTGCTGAACGAATATTGGATTCAGAGCTATCCAGCATTTCTTTAAGAAGAGCGAGTTTGGAAGAGATAGACATATTTTGTATTTTTATTAGATTTTTAAGTTTTTCTTTTGATTTATCAATAGTATAGCAAATTTTGGCCTTTGCTTCAATGGAAAGGTCTGTCTTTATTTTTTAGAAGCTCCAGAAGCTTCTGTTTCGGTTCGTTCGTGTAGTAAATGCTGTAAAAGAGCTCGGCGTGTAATACCAACATTGGAGAAAATACGGAAGGTAAAGACGAAAGTAGCCGCTAAATAAAGTTCCAAGCCAAGTTTGTCGCCTAGTAAGGTAATGGCTATAGAAAGAATAACATTGAAAAGTAAACCGGTAATGAAAATAATGGCGTTAAACTGGTCATTCGTTACTTCAGCTCTAATCGCGCCAAAAAGGGCATCTAAAATACCCATAATAACAACGGCTGAGTATTTTATAAGTTCTAAAGGGATAGGATAATTAACGGTTAAACCGATTAGAACGCCTATAATAATGCCAAGAAGTGCCCAAACCATCTATTTTTTGCGTTTAAAGATTACTTTTTCATTGTCGGTTCCAGATATTCTTAAGTCTATATATAGCAAAGGTTCCTTATAAATGTCCAATTTTGATAAGGCTTTTTTAAGTTTTTCAATTTGCATTCTAAGGTCTTTTTCCATATCGATCATGACATAAAATGATTTTTCGGTGTATAGATGTACTTCTCGCTCCCTTGCTTTAAAGAGTACAAAAAGAATGCGAATGCCAAATTTTTCTTCAAATAAATTGATGGCTTGGATGATATAGGTTAATTTTTCAGCTGATCTTGTTGCATCTGGTAGGATAGTGGTGCGTAATTTAAGTTGCTCTTTGGTTTCTATTTTTATATATGGTAGATCTGGATTTTCGGCATTTTCTTCAGTTAAAAGTCCTTGGCTATCGATGAGGTATTTTTTCTGGATACCTCCCACAATGTTCACAATGTTTGCTACTGTTGGATATTTTTCAAATTCAACTTTGATCGTTTTGGGGAAGATTTTTTTAAGGCGAATGTTTTGGATTTCGGGGTGCACGTTTTTTATTTGTTTGATGATGTTTGCACTATCAAGTAAAAATAAGTTTTTACCTAATAACTTTTCCATAATTTGATTCATGTTTTTGTTATCTTCTACGATAGTTTTTTCCTCTTCGACTTGGTATCTTTCAATGATGAAATAATCCGCAAAATAAATGGCATGTATACCAAAAGCCATAATGCCTATGCTCAATAGCAAAGCGAGTATTTTTTTTCCTTTATTGCTTGGGGGTTTAAGGCGTGGTGGTGGCATCATGATCCCTGCTTTCTTGATCTTTTTTACAGATCTTTCCATTCGTGGAAGTTTTTGAAGATAGGGAGATCTTAATTTAGCGATATGACTAACCTTACCAAACCGTTTTTTTTTGTTGTTGCTAAATATTCCCATAATTGGCTTATTTTATCTTTAGTCAGAGCGGATGCTCGGTTAAAGATAAAGTAAGCCGGCTAAAGTGACAAGTAAAAGTCCTCCAAAAATGGCTGCAAGGGGTTTTACCAGTTTTCGATTACCAAAAAAGTAGATAATGCCAACTTTTTGAACCATATTAAGATAGGTAACTAAAATGACAATATTTTTGGCATGTTCGTAATTGATCAGTTTTCCTGCGGTTGATGCTGTACTTAAAATAACGGGATCATCAATGGCAAAGAGTGCCATAGCTCCAGCGGTAAGATAGTACCATTCCAAGCTGCTATAGGAGAGTAAAATCTTGCCAATAAAAAGTGTACACATAATGTAAATGGCAAGTTTTAAAGCTTTTTTGAGGCTAAAAGGGGTTTGGAAATTGGTGTTATCCTTGATGGTCTCTTTTTTGGATCGTACCATTATTAAAAAACCTATGGTTAAAAGGTACATGCCCATGAGGGCAATGGTGGGAAAGGTTTTTATGAACAGTTCGTTGTTGAGAGTTTTGATTTCAATAAAAGTGCGGATAAAGCTTATAGCACAGGCTAAAATTATGCCGGCGACAAAAGGGCTTTTTGTTTTAGGTAACTCCTTACTTTTATTACTCAGTGTAAGAGAGGTGGCCGTACTGGAATAAAGTCCGCCCACTAAGCCTGCGAAAGTTATGCCTCGATTTTTACCAAAAATTTTAATTAAAATATAGCCAAGAAAACTTATACCTGAGACTAATACTACTAAAAACCAGATGTTATAAGGGTTAAGAACGTTAATGCTATTAAAGGCGGAGGGGATTGGTTGGTTTGGTAAAAGGAAACTGAAAACCTCTTGATCGAAATTTTTGTTTGGAAGTAATGGTAAAATTATGAAAGCAATAATGGCAAATTTGATGGTATCAAAGAGCTCATGGTAGTTAAGGTTTTTAATAGCGGCATGGATATATTCCCGAACGGAGAGGATAAGTGTTGTGATAATGCCTAGGATAATAGCTAACTGCATGTAGTTGCCCATGGCCATGGCTCCATATAAAAAAACCAAAATGGTGGAAATTTCAGTGGTTATGCCAATACGTTCATGTTTTACCATTAAATAAATGTAGCTGCTTATGGTAAAGATAAGGATCGAGCAGAGGCATAAAATAAAGAGCAGGGGACTAAAATGTTGTCCCAAAAAGGCCGCTAAAGCACCGTAAAGACTAATTAAAATATCGGTACGAATCCCGATGGCGCTTAAACCTTTGGTAGTTTGCTTGGTTTTTTCTCGCTCGAGGCCTATGAGTGCGCCGATGAGCAAGCTGGTAAGAAGTGGAAGTGCTATATTGCTAATTTCCATGGGTTTTACTTTAGAGTATCCTCTCATTATAGCACAAAAAATCCTCTGGTTAAGAGGATCTTAGGAGGTGCTACTTATTTTTCTTTCTTTAAGCCGCTACTGCTACACCTTTAGCTTTGGCAAGGGCTGCTAAAAGAACAGCTTTGCGAACTTTAGCTTTAGCTTTGTTGTTGCGCTTATAAACCTTACTTTTAGGACGGAGTGCGTTCATGGTGGTAAGGCCGTGTTGATGATTAACGTGTTTGTTCGACATATAAAATGGAGTTAAGCCTATGTATTTAAGCTGATAGAGCCCTTGAAGTCAAGATAAGGTTTTAAGATACTGTAGGTAGGAGGGGTGTTTTTTTATTCTGGCGACAAGCTTTTTATCGATGATAGTGGGTTGTGTAAGGGCGGAAGGATCAAGGATCTTTTCTATTTGGGCAGAGGTAAGGAAATTTTTGCTGGCAAGCTCTTCTTTAAGGGTTTTTCCTTTTTGGAGAGCCTCTTTGACGAGCTGTGCGGTAACTTTATAGCCTAGATAAGGCGACAATCCTGTAGCAAAACAGAGACTTTTTTCTAAAAGTTCAGCGCAGTGCTTTTTGTTGGCCTGGATGCCTTCCAGGCAAAAGGTTGTAAAAATGTGGCACCCATTAGTGAGTAGCTGCATGGCCTGTAGAAGGTTATACATGATAACTGGTGTCATAACGTTTAATTCCAGTTGCCCGGCCTGTAGAGCTAAATTGATGGCGTGGTCGTTGCCGTTTATTTGTAGGCCTATCATGTGCATACATTCAGGAATAGAAGGGTTGATTTTGCCTGGCATAATAGAAGAGCCTGGTTCGACATCGGGTAAAAAGATTTCAGCAAAGCCGCCAAATGGTCCTGAGCTTAAAAGTTTAAGGTCTTGAGCAATGCGAATAAGCTCATTTGCTAGTAGTTTTAGGCTATTAGATGCTACGCCAAAAGCAAACATGCTGTGGGTAAGTTCCATTGGGTACGTTGTGGCGGTGAATTTGTTTTTTGTTAGACTGTTCAGCATTTTTACCATTTCGGTTCTAAAAGTTGGGTGAGCGGTTATGCCTGTACCTAAGGCCGTGCCTCCGATGCTTAGTTCCTGTAGATGGTTAAAAGAGGTTTGTATATAGTTATGGCAGCGTTTTATGGTGGCGGCATAGGCTTGGAACTCTTGGGCTAGGTGAATGGGGACGGCATCTTGCAGGTGGGTTCGTCCTATTTTTAGGACTGTTTTAAACTGTTGAGCCTTTTTTTCTAAAGTTTTGGCCATTTTTTCTGTAGTTTGGAGAAGGTTTGGTAACTTTAAAAGTGCGGCTATGCGTATGGCTGTGGGGATAACGTCGTTGGAGGACTGTGCTAGATTCACGTGGTTATTAGCTGTTATAGGCGAATATTGGCCTTTTGGATAACCAAGTATTTCATTGGCGCGATTGGCAATGATCTCATTAGCGTTCATGTTGAAAGGGGTTCCTGCTCCGGCCTGGAAAAC
>CAYMDR010000078.1:0-6108 GCA_964389195.1 uncultured Candidatus Peribacteria bacterium
GACTCAGGTGGGTTTCAAGTATTCTCTTTGGGAGAGTCCAACATGAAACAAAAAGATGAACTGCTCAATGGCAAAGTAAAAGCTCAAAAACTGGTAAAAATCCTAGAACATGGCGTTGAGTTCCGTTCCCTGCACGATGGCAGCAAACATTTTTTCAGTCCCGAAAAAGTGATGGAAATTGAACACGCTTTAGGCGCTGACATTATCATGACTTTTGATGAGTGCGCAGCTTACGGAGTGGACAGAAAGCAGGCAAAAGCAGCCATGGATCGAACCCATCGTTGGGTAGTTGAATGCGTAAAAGCTCATCAAAACTTTCCAAAAAGGCTGGCAATCCCACCAAACAGCAAGCCCTTTTTCCTATTATTCAAGGCGGCATGTACCAAGATTTGCGCATTGAATCAGCCAAATTCATGGCAGCCTTAGATCTACCTGGTATAGCCATCGGAGGACTTGCCGTAGGTGAACCTCGCGAAACCACCTGGAAAATAGTCGATGCTATACTCCCCTACCTTCCTAAAAATAAACCTCGCTACATCATGGGCATTGGCACACCCGAAGACATTACTGAAGCCATTAAACGAGGCATCGACATGTTCGATTGTGTCCTCCCCACGCGTTTAGGACGCCACGGTTCCGCCTTTACCAAAGAAGGCATCATCCACCTCAAAAATGAAAAGAACAAATTCAGCAAAGACCCCATCGAAAAATCCTGCCACTGCCACGTATGCAAAACCTATACCAGGGCTTACCTACGCCACCTAGTAGTTGAAAAAGAGCTCAACGGCCTGCACCTACTTTCTTACCATAATGTGGCTTATTTAAAGCAAATAGTCGATAATTTAAAAAAGAAAATATAGTAAGCGACCCCTTCAGAACATTGATAAAAATCTCAAAATAGGCTATAATAAAGAGATTTTTATCAATTACTTATGTTTGAAAGTTTTATAGGCAAAGCGGCACTAGGTCTTGGTGGCACATATGCAGCAAGTGCATTACTAGATACTTTTAAAACTCCTGAAGACGGTAAAGGAGAAGGAGGAGTAATGGATGGCTTTTTAAGAATGATTGGAGTAAAAGGCTCACCCGAAACCAAAGATGCAGCTAAAGAAGTTCAGACAAATGCTGCTACAGAAAGACAAGGTATATTTGACGAAGTTTTAGGCTCAACAACAGGGAAATTAGCCATAGGTGTTGCTGCAACTTTAGCTTTAAAATATGGCCTACCAAAATTACTTAAAGGGTTTACCGCAGATGAAAAATCAGATGTAAGTGCAACAAATGCTGAACAAACCAAAGAAAAAGGCATAATTTCGAGGGGATGGGAAGCTATAACAAATAGTGGCAATGAAGCAACCAAAGCTGCAGCTGAACATGTAAAAAAGAATGCCGAAAAAGAAAGAACAGGTATCTATGGTGAAGCATGGGAATTAATGTTAGCTCGCTACTTCCCTATGGCAAGTGCTGGCATGGACGTAATCACAACGCTCTCAAGTTTTGATAAAGATCCTGAGTCATTCGCAGGTCAAAACCATTTTGAAACAATTACAGCATTTTTGTATTTCCTGGGTGGGATTGCACCTGAATGGGCAAACATTTTTATACAACCAATCCTAAAACTTCCAGGTTTAAAAACAATCTTAGAATACATTCCGTTTAAAAGAGATGAATGGCAAGCAGAAATAGTAAAAGAAAACCCTGATCCACAAAAAATTATTGAAATGCTTAGATACATAGAACAATTAGCTGTTACTTCAGGAGTAGGGATGAGAACGGTCTACGAGTATATAGGGGGGCAATCAATAACTGAAGAGGTCTCAAAAATGTTTTCAGAGGCAGGAGCAAAAATGACACCGAGTATCGCCTAAAAGTAATTATAAAATTTTACCTCAAACTCATATGCAAAACACCAACCTCATCCGCGAAATCGTAAAATATATCCAGCTCTCCACTATGGAAGCCAAGGAAAAAGCTTTATGGATGTTACTCCTTCCTGAAATGGCCGAAGAAGAGCTACAAAAGTTAAAAAAATGCCTCGAAAAAGAGGTAAATGCCATTACAGATTTATATTTAAAAACCTTAAGCGAGCAACAACAAAATGCCTAATCTTTTTGACAACGCCGCGCTTTTTTTCCCTGCCATCACTACGAGTACCAATCCTAAAAGAGCAAAATTGGTAGAAGAATTGGAAAAGCTTCTTGATACTTCCGTTTTTTTAATGGAAGGCGAAAAAGCCAATATGCGTAAAGTTATTCCTATTTTCACCGATGAAATTTTACTCGATCTTAAAGAGAGTTTAATCCGCGAAAATTTACGCAATTTACAAAAAAAACTAGCAACTAATTAATCTCTATGGCTTTTGAAAAACTACCAGAAGGGCAAAAAACTGAGAATCTAAAAGCTCAACTGGACGCCTTACGAATGCAAGTGGCACCAGAAAAAGAGGGAATGAGTAGCTTAGCTCGTTTCAAACTTGCTGGAGAAATGGCAGCCATGTCAGCTGATAATCCAGATCAACTAGAAAAAAACGTAAATTCCAAAGAAGTAGCTAAAAATGATAGAGCCAAAATCGGCTGGTTCAAAAAAGCTTCCGCTCTACTTTTAAGTAAACACCCAGAAAATGACACCACTAATCCTCTAGACATTATAAATGACAAACACGACCAAGCCGCTTAAAAAACTAACCAAAAAATTTATGGCTCAAACTAGAAAAAGAAACTTCAACTAAAAAAACTAAAGAAGTTCCTACAACCAAAGCACCAACGGAATGGAGAGAGACGGTAACCGATAAACGTCTTAAACCAGGTAAGCAAACTTTAGAGACCCAAGGCCAAGCAGCGGCTGATGTTTTTAGAGGACACCTTGAAGAAGAAAAACTAGAAGCCCAGGATGCCGAAGCAGAAATTATCGCTATCATGCAAAAAGAAGGCGTAGAAATGTCCGAAGAGGATCTTCGTGCCTTGTACCAAATTCTTCCTGACCTTTTTTCCGACACTAATCCGGACATGAGCAAATATTTGCAGGGTTTCCTACCACGCTTAGAGCAAACGATGGATCATGCTGCAACTTTAAAAAGAACCGAATTTGGGGGCGAAGCACTTAAAGTACTCGTTGAATTTCTGGAGCAAGAACAAGAAACCATTAGCCACATTCCTAATGAAACAACCCGAGAGCAATTGCTAGCTTTACTAGCAACTTCGCTTAATGTTGAACAGTTAGAAGCAGATCTAAAAAGTCAGGCCACAAAAGAATTAGGCTGGGGCGCCGTTAAATTGCTACCAGGAAGTTCATTAATCGATATTATGGAAGCAGCCCAGGGACGAACCTTAACCGGTGAAGAAATGTCGATGGGGTCACGTGCTCTTAACGGGTTAAAAGGCGCAGGACTGCTCTTTTTAGATTTAGGCGGACTTGCAACTTTTGGGCTTACCACAGGAGCCAGCACAGCTATAAAAGTAGCGAATGAAGGAAAGGTAGCTACAAAAGGTTTAGAACTAGCGCATGCCGTCCAAGTATTTGCTGCTCTTCCCAAAATACAAAACTTAGGAAAAGTCAGTGAAGTTGCCTTTAAATTTGGCGATATTTTAAATTTAAAAAACATCGTAACGTCTAAAATATTTTAGACAGAAATAAAAATTTAGCCGAAGCCATCTGGAAATTCCATGAACACGGCCAAGTAGCTTACAAAACTCTAGGAGTTTTAAATAAAGCTTCAAAAACTAAAAAATTAGGTACAATCAAGGCAAAGATAAAACCTCTCGATTTACCAGAAAAACCTTCATCCATGGCTGCCTAAATAGCGCCCAAAATACTTACAGATAACGCTTGATCTTAGGTACAAATCCTGTCAGGATTGCGGTACTGTTTTTATTTAGCAATGATCGCTTATCTTCAAGGCTCCATCAAAAAGAAATTGGCCAAAAGTATTATCCTCGACACAGGCAATATTGGATATTTAGTGTATTTACCAGCTCCCCTACTAGAAAAAATGGTGGAAAAAGAGATGGTTGAACTATTTATTTATACAAGGGTTTTAGAAGATGACATAAGTCTTTATGGCTTCGAAACTGTTAGTAAATTAGAGTTTTTTAAGATGCTTTTAAATGTGAATGGTATCGGCGCAAAAACCGCCTTAGAAATTCTCTCCGTTGACACTCAAAAGGTAAAAAATGCTTTATTAACAAGCGATATTACCTTTCTAACCAAAGTTCCAGGTATCGGCAAAAAAACCGCCGAACGCCTCATTATTGAATTAAAAGGAAAAATCACGATGGAAGACATCGATCTTAACCGCCTCCATAATAGCATTGAGGAAACTCAAATAAGCGAAGATGCCGTTCTAGCTCTTACCAACCTAGGCTATCAAAAATTCGAGATTTATCGTGTACTTAAAAACATTCCGGACAACTTTAAAAAAGTGGAGGATATTATTACTTTTTTCCTGCGCAATGTCTGATCTAAAAGCCATACAAAAACACATTAAAAAAGATGAAGTCTACTTTATCACCGACGAATACAATATTCGTTATTTAAGTAATTTTACAGGAACAAATGGCCAAATACTGCTTACCTCTCATCAAGCCTACTTTTTTACCGATTTTCGTTATTTACAAGTTGCAAAGAAAATCCTACCAAAGGAAATCGAACTTATTAATACTAACAAGCCACTTTCGGAGCTGTTGAATAAAATTTTTATTCAACATAGGATAACCGCCGTTTATTTTGAAGAAAAGAAGCTTAGTTACCTTTTTTATAAAAATTATAAGAAAAACTTACAAGTTAAGAAATTCCTACCAAGCTTGAATTTTATTGAAAATTTTCGCGTTATAAAAACAGCAGAGGAGCTAAAACTTATTATAAAAGCACAACGTCTTGCCGAAAAAGCTTTCCTAGAGGTGCGTCGCAATTTAAAGATAGGTAAGACCGAAGAGCAAATCGCTTGGGAAATCGAGAAAATTGGCCATGATTTTGGAGCAGACACCATCTCTTTTCCAGCTATTGTTGGCTTTGGCGAAAATAGCGGTAGCCCGCACCATCAAAACAGTAAACGCAAACTCAAAAAAGGCGATATGGTTCTTATTGATATGGGCATGAAATACAAAGGTTACTGTTCCGACATGACCCGTATGATCTTTACCACTAAACCAACCACACTCCAGGAAAAAATTTACAATACGGTATTAGAAGCGCAAGAAACAGCCATCAAAAAACTTAAAGCCGGCACGATTGGAGAAATGGGTGATAAATGGGCCCGGGATGTAATAACGCAAGCAGGTTATGGCAAAACTTTCGGACATAGCTTAGGCCATGGCATTGGGCTAGAAGTCCATGAAGCGCCCTACCTGTCAACAAATTTCCGTAAAGAAATACCGGAGAATACAGTTGTTACCGTAGAACCAGGTATTTATTTGGAAAATTCTTTTGGCGTAAGAATCGAAGATATGGTATTAGTAAAAGGTAAAAACGTAATAAATCTCACTAAAATCCCTAAGCAAATAAAGGACTCCATTTTCCCTATTGCCTAAAATATGACACCAAAAGTTGCTATCATTATTTTCCCGGGACTCAATTGCGAATTAGAAACCTTTCGAGCCTGTAAAAGGGCTAATTTACAACCTGAGTATTTTCGTTGGAATGAAGATTATAAAAAACTTAAAAGTTACGATGCCATTATTATTCCCGGTGGTTTTTCTTATGAAGACCGAGGGAGATCAGGAGTAATAGCCTCAAAAGATCCGCTCATGAAAACAGTAAAAGAGGAAGCAACGAAAGGAAAACCAATTTTAGGACTTTGCAATGGAGCACAAATCTTAGTTGAATCCGGACTTATTCCCGGACTTGGGAGTGATCACTTAGAAATGGCTTTAGCCTGGAATGAAAGAATAAAAAAAGGCCAACTTTTAGGTATTGGTTTTTATAATGATTGGGTATCAATGAAAGCTGATGCCAAACCAGGTCGTAGCCCTTATAACCGCTTTAGTAAAAATGTTATCATGCGCATTCCGGTAGCCCATGGCGAAGGGCGCTTTACTACGCAATCAAAAGAGGTCTTACCAAATCTCATTAAAAATGATCAAACACTTTTTCGTTACTCCGACGATCAAGGTA
>CAYMDR010000079.1:0-6073 GCA_964389195.1 uncultured Candidatus Peribacteria bacterium
TTAAGAATTTTTGATGTGATAACATTTTTCTATTTCCAGAGTTTCAATGGTTGTTTCCAGGCGCGTTTTATTTTCAGCGTAGATGGTAAATAAAATATCGCCTTTTTTTACCTTAGCATCAATGAATTTTCGCACAAATATGCCGGCTGCTGCATTAATTGGAGCACCAGCCATACGAGCATAACGCGAGATGAGCTTATTATTGATATAATCAACGGTACCATTTTTATAAGCTTTTACATCGAACGAAAATTTTCCCGGAACCAGGTTAACTTTTTTACGACCCTGTAGATCGATCATTTCTTGAAGTTTTTGGTAAGCTTTACCGCTTTTTAGGATTTCTGCGGCCATATTTTTACCCTGTCCCTTCGGTGCTTTTCCTACAAGTTCTAAGGCTTCACCGGCAATAAAAAGTGATTTTTCAATTAAGTCCTTGGGAGCATCGGGAGCGTTTTGTAATACTTTTAAACAGTCGATACATTCTAAAATAGGTCCAATCCCATTGCCGATTGGTTGGCGGCCATCGGTTAAGAGGACTTTAATTTTCATTCCAAGCATGGTGGCGATTTTTTCAAAGCGTTTTTTTAATGGTTGAGCATCCTCTTGGTTTTTTACTTTTACATCTGGGCCATAAGGAATGTCGATGATAACATGATTGGCGGAAACTGAATGTTTTTTTGCCAAAATAGAGGCGAGTAACATGCCTTGAGGATCAAGGCTTAAAGGGTTACGTACTTTAATCATGTAGTCGTCAGCTGCGGCTAAATCTACACCTCCACCCCAACTTATAAAGCCTCCAATTTTATTGGCGATAGCGGTAAGTCTTGGGGCATCATTGACCACATTGGCTAAAACTTCCATACGGTCTGCGGTTCCCGATGGGCTGGTAATAGCACGTGAGGAGGTTTTTGGAATTAAGATTCCTGCCGCTGCGCAAATAGGAACGGTGATGAGTGTGGTGCGGTTCCCAGGTACTCCACCTATACAATGTTTATCCAAAACGATTTTATTTTTGAACTCTAATTTGCCACCGTTTTTTACGATAGCCTTGGTGAGAGCTACGGTTTCATCATCGTTTAAGCCGTTAACATAACAACCGGACACAAAATAGGTGAGTTCTACGTCGGATAATCTTTCGTGAACAACATCTTCAATAATTTTGTTGATGCGTATTTCATCCAGTTCTTTGCCATCTAATTTTTCACGGATATAAACAACAGATTCTGGCTTTGGCGCTATGGAACAGGAGATGCGGCGATCGCCTTTAGCTACTTTTAATTTTTTCCATGTTTCTATATAGAGCCCAATTTCACCATCTTTCATCTCTTCGGAAATGTCTACTAAGGCAATGCCTTCTGGTTGTCCGTTTTTTAAATACACGCGATCTGCGGCATGAAGGTCAAGATGATGAGCGGTATATTCATTAAGCAGGACAACATATTTATTGCCCACACGAATATTGACGAGTTTTGGTTTGAGATAGTACATGGGTTTCAATTAAGGATTAAAAATTAATAATTAAGAATTGTGTGTTGCCTTTTTAATGGCTTGATAGGCTTGTGTGGCCATCTCTTTTTCTTCATCGGTTGGGATAACAAATACTTTTATTTTGCTTCTTTGGGTGCTAATGGTTATGGCATTATTTTTGTTTTTGCTGCTCTCAAGGTTGAGTCCTAAAAATGTTAAATAATTACAAACTTGTTCACGAAGGTAATAAGCATGTTGGCCGATGCCTCCACTAAAAGTGATGGCATCTACACCATTTAAGGCTGTGGCGTAGGCACCAATATATTTCGCAATACGATAGGCCATAACTTCAAAAGCTAATTTTACCTGTTTATTGTTTTTAGCTTTCCATAAATCACGTACATCGGAGCTTAGTTGAGATATGCCTTTTAAGCCGGATTCATGATTTAATTGGTTAAAAATTTTGTTTTGTGGTTGATGCAAAACTTGCATGAGGTAGGGGATAATGGCTGGGTCGATGTCACCTGACCGAGTACCCATGGGTACTCCTTCTAGTGGTGTAAAGCCCATGCTGGTATCAATAGCTTTGCCATTTTTGGTAGCAGTTATACTGCAACCGTTGCCTAAATGGCAGGTGATAATTTTGCTTGGGGTTTTACCTAAAAGTTTGGTTGTTGCTTTGACAAGATAGGCATGGCTTGTGCCGTGAAAACCGTAGCGTCGTACTCCATAATTTTTGTACCACTCGTACGGTACAGCATAGAGGTAAGCTTTTTCTTCTAAGGTTTGATAGAAAGCTGTATCAAAAATGGCAACGTGTGTGGTGTTCGCAAAGATTTTCTGACACGCTTCTATGCCGGCGATATTTGCCGGATTGTGTAATGGAGCTAGTTTACAGAGGGCTTTGATTGCTTTCATCACACTTGGTGTGAGTGGCGTTGGGTTCGTATATTTATCGCCTCCATGCACCACACGATGAGCGACTAAGCCAATCTCTGAGAAATTTTTGATAATTTTCTTCGCTTTTACATCTTGGAGAATTTTTTCTAAAGCCTCTTCATAATTATCATTGAGGCGATCAATAAACTTTTTATAGAGGCAACTAAAACCCTTACTTTCAAAAAGTTGCACTTTAAGCGATGACGAGCCGGCATTGATCACAAGGATTTTCATGCGTTAAATTCATAGGTTAATTCCTGAGCTTCACAGGCGGTAAAAGCGGCTAGGTCGGCAATGTCACGGTAAGAGCAGCCACGGGAAAGATCGTTTACTGGCTTCTTTAAACCTTGCAAAATTGGTCCAATCGCTTTAGCACCAGCTAACCGTTCCACGAGTTTATAAGCAATATTAGCGGCCTGTAGATCTGGGAAAATTAAGATATTAGCATCACCTTTGATGGTGGAAGTCGGATATTTTCGTTGTGCAATTGCTGGTACTAAAGCCGCATCCACTTGCATCTCCCCATCCACGGTAAGATCTGGTCGTTTGTACTTTACCATTTGGGTGGCCTCTTGTACTTTTTCCGCTAAAGGATGCTTTCCAGAACCATTGGTGGAAAAAGAAAGCATGGCAATTTTAGGGATAATACCAAAACGTTTCGCTGTTTCTGCGGTATCGATAGCAATTTCTGCTAATTCATGGGAATTTGGCTCAATATTGATGGCACAATCGGCAAATAGTAAGAGTCGATTATCCAAGACCATAAAAAAGATACCGGAAACCTTATGAAATTTTTCTTTAGTTTTAATGATTTGCAGTGCTGGACGTACCGTATCTGCCGTAGGAACGGTTGCGCCTGAAATGAGTCCATCTGCTTCGCCCAGGTGTACCGCCATGACACCAAAGTAGTTCCGATCTTTTACCGTTTTTATAGCTTGTTCTAAAGTCATACCTTTTGCTTTGCGTAGTTCAAAAAAAGCTTCAGCATAAGTTTTAAGCTTTTTTTCATCTTCGGTGTCCATGATTTGGACTTTTTGCCAATCAATATTCAAGCCGATTTCCTGCGCCTGTTTTTTTATGGTCTCTTCTTTACCGAGCAAAATAGGCTCTGCGGTACCTTCTTGAAGTATAAGTTCAATGGCACGTAAAGTTCTTTCGTCAAAACTTTCCGGAAAGACGATTTTCTTATGGAGAGTTTTGGCTTTTTGTTTGATCTTATCAATAAATTCCATGAGATCTGAGTTTTGTATTTATTTTTATATATTTTAGCACTTTTTAGCAATTTTGGCAAAGTTAAGCCCTATTTTTTTTGGCTACTATTTTTTAGGAGTAATTTTTGCTATAATGAGAGGATTTATGAGCACTCCAGAAAATATCAATAATGGTATTAATTATCGGTCTATTGCTGAAAATTATGGCTATAAACCTGTACCTGAAGGTTTTAGGTCAGTAAAACCTGTTGATTTAAATATTAATTGGCTGCTTGATTCTGATCAAAGGAAGACAAAGCAATATAATGCCATGGCTCAATTTGATTCTATCCAAGGTAAAATTAATCTTTATAAGGTTAGAAATGCTTATTGTACCAGATGGGAAGCTAAGCTTGATGAGACTTCACTCGTTACTAATAAGGATAATTTGATTTTCCTGATTGAAAAATGGTATAGACCTTCTGCTACTCCACCAGATACTACTCTACGCTTAGAAATTAAGGATCAAGGTGATACAGGAATTTCACAATTTATTTTAGTAAAAACGGATAATATTTGGAATTTGGCTCATCGTTTTACTGCCGAGGTTTATAGGGGGAAAGGTATAGGTACACAGATGCTTAAAGCAACTGAAAATTGTATTCAAGCTTATGCTGATCACGTTGGTAAAGAACAGGAGATAATAATTGAAGCTTCTCAATTGCCGGTTTTAGATCTTTTTTTGCGTAATGGCTATGAGGTGATTGATGAAGATAAACAAAAATTTGCCGCTGTCATGAGTCGTCTAGAAGCTGGTGATCCTACTCTTGTGCTTGCTTCTTGTGAAGAAGACTTTCAGCAAGAGGTAGAAGAAAAAAGGACGTGGTATTTATTTGAAAAAGAGGTTTATGAACGGTTGGGTGATCGTATCTGGAAATTAGAAAAAGATGCCGACTCTGAAGAAAAATCGAATCATATTAGACACAGTATTCGTTTTAAATTGCGAAAAAAATTTACATCCAATAGTCCAGGTGTCACCGCGATTTGTAGGAATACTTCCACTGCCGCTGCTGTTACGTCTTTAGGCTAAGCCCTAAATTTACTTTAATAAAAAAGTTTTTAGCCATTGGCGTATCATCATTTCACTGAAAATGGCTGGCATTTGCCACCATTTAAGGTTATGGCTGATAATCTTGATGCGATTTTTACGCATGGCTTCAAAAAGGGAGGGTATGTTTTTTTCGGCCTCTATATGGCTGTAAGTTTTATCAAAGAAGCGGAGTAGGTGATTGTCACTTGTACCGATAAGCGGTAAATTATATTTTTCACCTATTTGTATGGCTTTTTCATTGGCTTTATTAATGCGTTTACTATGGAACCATGAGTATTCAATGGCATCAAAAAGGCCAATATTTTCTTCTAATTGTTTGCGCAAAGAGATGGAAAGTGGGTAGTAGGGATGAGCGGCGACTACAAAACAATCAGGTCTTTTTTGGCGATAATGTTTTAAATCTTCAAAGGTGCGAATTTTTTGAGCACTAATATCGGCATTTAAAATAAGTACGTGTTTTTTTTGAATGCTTTTTTCAATGCCGGGTATGAGCAATATGCGCTTTTCGGCAGCGTATTTTCGTAAGTCCTCGTTGAAAATAACAACATTGTGGCAAGTTATGGCAAGAACGTCGTAGCTCAGGCGTGCTGCTTGGTCGATGATCTCTTGCTCCGTGTGTTTAATATTATCAATCGGATCCTGTTTGGAGTGAATGTGAAGTTGTACTTTAAGTTTTGCCATTTATTCGCCAATTTTCTTTATGGATTCTGTCGCTTTTTCAACGGCATCTGCTGCATCTTGAACTTTTTTTACTTTGTCGTCGATTTTTTCTTTGGTTTCGATGACCTGTTTTTTAGTGTCTTCAAGTTGCTGAGAGGCATTGTCGATAGCTTTACCTGTATCATCTGCGAATTTACCTGCTTCATTGCCTATTTCTTGGCAAGCAGATAAGGATATCAGTATGAGAGTAAGGCAGAAGAGTTTAGTGATTTTTTTCATTAAGCATTTTTAGAAAAGAACTCTTTAAAATCTCCGTTAAATTGATTGAGAAAATTATGGATGTCTAAAATGTCATTTGGAGTTACTTGAGCAGCACTTTGTGCTTGGATATTCAAACGACTTGTTCGTTGATCTTGTTCTACAATGGAGACATGTACAATGAGTTGATTATTACAGTTAAAACAACGGAAATGGAAAAGAGCTTCGTTGTTAAAGGTTGATAATACTTTTAAACCATAGTCATTAAACTTTTTATGACAGGTGTTGCAAGGCATAACTTTTTTTAGGTGCTTGATGACCTCTTTAAGTTCGGCGAAATTCATAATAGGGGGATAAGGTATCGCTTTGCGATCTTTGTTGCTATGCCTACTTGGGGCAGGCGCTCGTACTGCGTTCGTGTTGCTCACTCCGTACGTGGTTATGATGC
>CAYMDR010000080.1:0-5955 GCA_964389195.1 uncultured Candidatus Peribacteria bacterium
ATAGGTTATGGTACCAGCTTCGGTAGAGGAAAAAGTATAACTGGGTGTAAGGTTATTACTGGGTGTGGTAACTGGTGTTACTTGCACCAGTTTAGGTTTTACTTGATCGGTGTCTGTGGCTACTCCATTGCTTCCATTTGAGTTACTAAAGCCACTTGGCATGGTCATGGTAACCGTGTTGGCGATGTTAGAAATAACGTTTGTTCCCACGGTTGTACTTACGGTAAAGGTGGCTACGGCAGCGCTATTTAGGCTTATGGTGGCAGCGCTAATATTACCGCTTGTTGGGCCAGGGGTTCCACAGCTGCCACTACCAGATGTGATGGCACAAGTCCAAGAGGTGCTGCTTAATGATGATGGGAAACTATCGTCTACTTGAATATTGTTAACGGTGGATCCGCTACTATTGGTAATTGTTATGGTGTAGGTTAGTGCTTGCCCTTGGCTCACCAGGGTTTGGCCATCACTTATAGTTATAGGAATATCTACAGAAGTTATGGCACTGTATTCAAAGGCTCCGATATCACATGTAGCTCCTGAAGGACGTATAGATGCTCGTTGATCTAGATTATTAACGGTTGCTGCATCGCTGCATATTGAATTGTCTCCTGCATCAATGGCTGCGCTGCCTGTTAGCAGGGCATGTGTTTTGGTTGTGCCTGGTGCGTTGAGTGCTAATGCTCCAAGATTAGGATCAGATCCAGTAATGTCTGTTATGCCAAGACCAAAGGCACTGTCAGTACTTTCTACCAGATTATAGCCAGTTGTTGAGACATTGGCGAAAAGATCTGGGCCGTTAGCATTTGTGGCGGTGTTATTAGCGATAATATTATTTTGCATGGTTAGATTGGCAGCAACTTGTTGGTAGATACCACCTCCATTATCAGCGGTGTTATTAACGATAGTATTATTTTTGAGTATGATTGTTCCGCTGTTGAGTGAAATTCCACCTCCATCGCTAGCGGTTATGGTATTCCCGCTGATGGTGCTATTAAACATGGTTAAATTGCCTCCAGCATTATTTAATCCTCCTCCGTATATGGTTGAAGTACTGCTTGTATTAGCTGTGTTATTACTTATGGTACTAGCATTGATGGTTAGATCCCCAGCAGTATGACGAATACCCCCACCATGGGTACCGGCACTGTTGCCGTTATAAGTTGTTCGGGTAATAGATCCTGTTGTAGAGGAGGGATCATTGGCTCCCATAAAATGGCCTCCACTATGTTGAACTGAGGTGTTTGTGTTAATACTGCTATCGGTAATACTAAAATTTGCTAAAGTATAAAGGCCTCCACCACTGAGTGCATCATTGTTAGAAACGGTAGTACTTGTTAGCGTTAATGCTCCATTGGTATAAATACCGCCACCTTGTTGAGCTGTGTTACTCGTGATACTTGAATTGTTGATGATGAGTGTTCCATTTGTTGGTCCAATCCCATCCACATAGATGCCTCCACCATGATCACCGTTGTTGAGAGTGACTTTTACGCTATCTAGAGTGAGACTAGCATTCGCACCTATTTTTATTCCACCACCATCACTCGCGGAGGTACCATCGGTTATAGTGAGAGTATTTATAGTGGTAATAGAGCTGTTTCTAATATCAAAAATACGATCATTGTCATTGGCATCAATAATAACATCATCAGCGGTAGCTCCTTGGCCGGCAATAGTCATGTCGGAAGTAATATCAAAATCACCTCCGCTATTATTGTCATCTGTTCCCCCTAATGAAAGTGTATAAATACCTACTGGTAATTGTACCGTATCTGTACCTGATCCCGCCGTACATTCACCACTTGTTATACCAAAACTGGTGTCGTTATTTGCAGCTGTTATAGCTTCACGCAAACTACAAAGACCATCATCATTACTTATGTCGCTAAAGGTTGAAACGTTAATAGTTGCTGCTTGAGCAGTTGCAAGGTTATAGCAAAGAGCGCTTGCTATTACTGATAGGAAACAAAATAACTGTAAACTTTTTTTTATCATTAAGCCTTTACCAAAATTAAATTTACTATTTTAGGCTATCCTACCATAGACTTAGCTCATTTGGCTAAAAATATTTCTATGTTCTTTATCGTCAATCAAAGGTCCAAGCGTAGAGAGCAATATCTTTATTCTTGAATTTTATTTCGATCTCTTTTTCTGAGTAATCGGAAGCGAAGTCAGTGAGTTGATAGAGCCTTGATTTTCCTATTTGGATTAAACCATCTTTTACATCAGTGCCAGTTTTTTGGGTAAGCAGTTTTCCATCAATATATACTTCAGCTTGGCCTTCACCGCTTAAAACGAGGTTTGCTCTAGCAGCAATAAATTTCATACGAAGAGATGAATCGTTGCCGGCGGTGGTAATTTTTTCCCCTTCTTCTTTCCACTGTCCTTGGAGTGTCCATTGGTTTGTCTTGAGTGTTTGAGCATCTTGTATAAAATTGGTGCGGCGGTTTAAACCTAGGTAGGTTTCATGCGTGATTGATGGATTATAGCTGTTTGCTGAATTTTCTTTTGTGATAACCTCTGTTTTTTCCTCGGCTTTAGCTATACCTAAAAGGTCTACGATATATTGTTCAGTCTCTTCATATTTGCCTTCGCCATAATGGTAATAACGGAGTTTGCCATCTTGATCGATTAAATATTTGGCTGGCCAGTAATGGTTGTCATAAGCACGCCAGGTTGAAAAATCGTTATCTTGAACAATAGGGTAGGTTAAACCTAAGTCTTTGACTGCCTTTTTAACATTTTCCAGTACGTATTCAAATTTAAATTCTGGAGCGTGTACGCCGATGACAACTAAGCCTTTATCTGCATAGCTTTCATGCCATTTTTGAATATAAGGCAAGGTGTGAAGGCAATTGATGCAGCTATAGGTCCAGAAATCCACAAGCACCACTTTGCCTTTTAAATCCCCTAAGGTTAAATCTTTATCGGTATTAATCCAATTGGTAAGCCCAACGAATTCCGGGGCATCAGCAATAATGGGTAGGCCGCTTTGGTCTTTAGGTTCGGTATTAGTAGGGGTTGAAGAGGTGAGGGGACTATCTGAAGTTTTGATATCTTTTAATAAATTTTGCTCTAAGGTTGTTACGCCAAAGCCCGCATCTAAAATGGCAATTTCAATTTTTTTGTCGATGCCTGTTATGATCATCAGTCCTACTAAGATTAATAGTATGGCTATAATTCGTTTGAACCAACCTTCTGGATTGAGGGCAAATTTTAAATGTGAGGTAAGTTTTCTACCTAGATAGCAGATGGCCAATAAACTTATGGCGACACCAAGGGTATAGATGATTAGATAGAATATTCCTACAGCAAAACTTACTGGTAAGACCGTTGCTAAGATAACAAAATAGGTTGGTGAACAGCTGGAAAAGACCGGGCCAAGAGCTGCTCCTAGGATGATGGTTCCACCTAAGGATTTTTTTTCTTTTGTGGTTATTAAGGTTCCTTCGGTTTTTGCAGAAAGTTTGAGTTTTCCATTGATTCGATCCCAAAGTGTTGGAAATAATGTAACGAATCCAAAAAAGACTAAAATGGCGCCTGATAAATATTTCCAGGTGTCTTGGGGTATGTTAATAAAAAGGGTGGAGACTTTTAAAAGTAAGGTAAATAAAATAATGCTTACTCCTAAAGAGGCTGTGATGATAAGAGGTCGCCATTTGTTTTCAGCTATTAATGATCCTCCTACGATCACAGGTAATAGAGGTAAAACGCATGGTGCTAATACGGTAAGAATACCTGCTAAAAAAGATGTTCCTATTAAAGCTAAGCTGATCATGGTGATGTCTTACTCAAAACTACTTTCCATAGCGGAGCTATCCATCCAGCTGCCGTCGCCATGGCGAAACTTAACACTCATCTTATAGGTGATTTCGTCTGGGCTCCGTTGATAGTGTTCTTTGAGCTTTCCGTCTTTTTCTGATGTGGTTTTATTGAGACGGTACTCTTTATCTAAAATAAGCATGAAATCCATGTTGTTCTTGCTGAATTCGTAGGTTTCACGAGTGCCAATCTCTTCCTCTTGATTGGTTTTGTGATTGAAATAAATTAAAGGCTCTTCTTTAAATTCGTATTCGATCGAACTTAAAAAATCTCTTTTAATATCTTCCCACTTGTCTTCATTGAGTATAACCATGCTGGTAGCTTAACGAATTATTGTGGTTTGCACAAATAAATTTTGTAACTGTTCCAAACGATGAGCCGCTTCTTTAATTTCCGCAACCGTTGGCATAAGAGCAAAACGGACGTAGCCTTTGCCTGGATTAATGCCAAGCGCGCATTCATCGGAAATAAGGCTACCTGGCGTCACAACAATGGCAATTTTAGGGTCGAGTAGTTTTTGGGCGAATTCAACGTCGGTTAAGATCGGGGGGATTTTTAGCCAAAGGTAAAAGGTGGCTTTTGCTTTTGGCGCAACAAGTCCTAATTTAGCAATGGTGGCTAGCAGGAGGTCTCTTTTTTCCTGATAAAGTTTTTGCATTGCTAGATGGTGGTTGTTATCTAACAGTGCAGCAATCGCAGCTTCTTGAATTATACTTGGGGTTCCGGAATCGATATTGGTTTTCAGTCTTTTGAAAATTTCGATGATTTTTTGGTCACCGGCCACAAATCCCGCGCGATATCCAGTCATATTATTGCGTTTACTCAGCGAGTAAAAAACGATGATACCTTCTTTGCCAACTTCCAAAATGGAGAGCGGTTTTTCTTCAAAATAAATATCGATGTAGCATCCTTCATCGGCTGCGATGATAATATTATGTTGATGTGCCCATGCAATTAATCCTTGATAGTATTCTTTCGTTGCAACGGCGCCGGTAGGGGAGTTTGGGTAGTTAATCCAAATAATTTTCGCTTTCTTAGCAATTTCTTCGGGTACTGCTTTGTAATCCAGAAGGAAATTATTTTCCTCTAAGAGCGGCATAAAGTATGGCATGCCTTCCGCAAAAATCGTTCCGGTTTTCATCGGTGGGTAGCCGGGGGATGGAATGATCACCACATCGCCGGGGTTGATGAAGGCTTCTGGGAAATTGAAGATAGCTTCTTTAGAACCGATGGTGGAGGATATTTCTGTTTCTGGATCTAACCTGACGTTAAAAGTTTTTTGCATGTAGGTGGCGGCAGCTTCGCGGAATTTTTTGCTGCCGATGTAACTTGGGTAGCCGCTGGTGGCGTGATCTTTTGTCGCTTTACAAACGGTATCTAAGATAAAATCCGGTGTTGGTTCGGAAGGGTCGCCAACGCCAAAATCGATGGGCGTGATGCCTTGCGCTTTAAGGGCTTCTACGCGATCCATGATCTGTTTAAAGGCATAAGGTGCCAAGGAGGTCAGGCGTTTTGAAGGTTGGATATCCATAATGTTGAGATTAAATGTTGGTGTGGCGATACATATCTTGAATAGTTTCTGCTCTGCCAATGAGTTTAAGTTTGTGCTTTAAAGTATACAGGTATTCTGCGGATCTGGGGCGGCCATTATAGTTGTGACCCATGGATCTAGCGTGCCCGCCGCTATTGTGAATTATTACAATGTCGCCAACTTGGCACTTTGGAAGTAAACGGTCTTTGGCTAATTGATCATTGTTTTCGCAGATAGCTCCTGCTACTGAAACAATTTCTTTTGGCCGATTCTTTTTAGTGATAACGGAAATATGATGGTAGGCACCATAAATTGAAGGTCGAGGCATATCGTTACTGCTAGCATTGATGCCAATAAATTTTTTATACCCATCTTTAATGACCGTTACATTGCTTATAAGCCAGCCCATGTTGGCAGTAATCCACCTTCCCGGTTCGGCGTAAAGAATTGGTTCTTTTAGGTTATATTTTCGACATGATTCATCGAATGTTTTACGTATACTTTGAGCTATATTTCCAATGTGGAGGCTGTTTTCCTCTGGTTTGTAAGGTACGCCAAAGCCTCCTCCCATATTCATAAACTCAATACGTTTCTCGAGATTA
>CAYMDR010000081.1:0-2827 GCA_964389195.1 uncultured Candidatus Peribacteria bacterium
CCCCTGGAGAACACGTACATTCTATTATTTTAATATGACTTACTGCCAAACCACTGCCCGTATGTTTGGCATAAATTTCAGCCATATCATAATACTGCTCTACTGTCATCCTTGGATCGACTAAATATGTTGCATCCCGCAGTGATCTTCGTACTACACCCCTTACACCAGGGGCTACCGCTAATTCAGAAAGTAGCTGATGCAAACAAGCACTGTTGGGGAAACAATCAACGTCCATATCATCATGATCAACGTTAGGTAAGTCTGTTACCTTTATAAAAGTCCTATTTTTATCAGGCAGTTGTCCTTCTTGTGGAAAGAGTAGCTCGGCCATTGCTTAATTTTTAGGGTATTAATGCGATAAGGCGTAAGCTTCAATTTATGATATTTCTGACCATTTGTCAAGGTCTATGGCAGTAATATATAGAAGTAAGTAGCAAATTTTATTGAATTAATAGCCATTTATTGATATAATATATCTGCCCACCCTTAATGGGCAGATACCGAAACGCCATGATCGAAGAAATTCTAAAAAAATTAGGCCTCGATTCCAAAGAGATTGCCGTATATCTGCAACTCTTGCGCATGGGAGAAAATCGGTCAAGCACACTCTCATATCAGATGGCACTTCCGCGCACGACTGTACAAAATATTTTGCTTAGATTGGAGAAGGAAAACCTCGTTACTAAATCTTTCGAAAAAAATGTTGCTATTTACGCACCAATTCATCCAGAAGAACTTTCAAAAATCCTAGAACTTCGACATCGGCAACAAAATAATGAATTTGAAAAAACTCTTCAGCAATTCGAAAAAACCGTGCCGGAACTCATTGGGATGATGGCTTCAAATAAGCATATTCCTAATGTTCGTTTTTATCGTGGGGCTGATGGAGTTCGTAAAGTTTTGTTTGACACTTTGACTTCTAAAACAGAGTTGAAAGATTTTGCTAATATTGATGCAATGTTCAAATATGTAAAAGATATAAACGATGAATATGTCGCTGAGCGTGAAAAAACAAATGTTAGAAAACGAAGTTTACTTCTCGATACTCCTTTTGCGCGTAAAGTTTATGAAAGCGGACAATACTCACCAAAATCGCACAAAGGGTACAAATGGATTAATAGCAAACTCTATAATTTTTCAATCGAAATGAATATTTACGATGGTAAGATTTCATATCTTACTTATGTTGAAAACGATCTGGTTGGAGTAATCATTGAAAATGCTTATATTTACGAAATGCATAACTCTATTTGGAATTTATTGTGGGATTTACTCTAAGGTGGGCTGGAATTTGCAAAATATTGTAGTATGATCCAGATTATGAAAACTATGATTAAAGAACAAAAAGGCTATACGCAGTTAATACTTTACTCGTTTTTTGCAGGAATTGTAGGTGTCTTTGTTAGATGGATGCCAAGTCTTGATGTTAATACAATTGTGTTTTTTAGAGCATTCATTGGTAGTATATTTATTTTTTTAGTTGTAGTTTTTAAACGAAATCTTAAAGAGCTTGCTCCTGTTTATCCTTTACGGACTTTAATGGTGGGGGTTTTTCAGGGGTTATCAATATTATTGTATTTTCAATCTATTATTAATACATCTGTTTCCAATGCCGTATTCCTACTTTATACTGCACCAGTTTTTTCAGTGTTATTAGCTAAAGTTTTCTTAAAAGAGGATATTGAAAAAAGAACCTATGGTGGTATTTTTTTAACCCTTGTTGGGATAATTTTTGTATTGAATCCCCAAACTTTTTCTTTTGCTACTCAAAATATTTGGGGAAACATCATGGCCCTTGGGTCAGGGTTTTTTTATGCTGCTATGGCTCTTATGGCAAAACCTATTTTACAGAAAAATTCTGGTTATTATGTAGCTTTTTGGCAGTATGTGATTATAAGTTTTTTGTTTGTATTTTCACTTAAAATACCTCAAGTCCCTGCTGTTATTGCGTCATGGTGGCAGCTGCTTTTTATTGGGATAGTATGTACGGGTATAGCTTTTGTTCTTTTTATGGAAGGGGTGAAAAAAGTAAAGGCACAAAAAGTTTTTATTATTACCTCTTTAGAGCCTTTGGTTGGATCTATTGCGGCCATATTATTACTTAAAGAGAGCCCTTCGCTTTTTACGTTTATAGGGGCTTTCTTTATTTTTGTTGGTGTATATTTTAGCACCAAGAAAACTTTGGATTAATTGTTAGAATAAATTTTTACTCCCCCATGAACGGCATCGGGTAGTGAATAAGTTCGGTGGTGTCGCCGGCTAGGTTGATGGTGTTTTTTTCTTTGAGGGTGTCTAGATCGTTGGCTTTTACGACAGCTTGGGAAACGGTGTAGAGGTTTTTGCCGATGTAGAGGATGCGTTCGATGGTTTTTTGGTAGTCGCTCCAATAGCCTAGTTTTAGCATTTCGGTTTGTTGGTCGTTGGTTAAGTGGGTGATTTTGCCTAGGAGTTTAAAGCCATCTTGGAGGTTAAATTTGTAAACGTAGGCTCCTTGAAAGATAGGGCTACTGTCTTGGTATTGTTGTTCTAAACAGCTGTTTTCGCCGTCGCAGTCTGCGGTGCAAATTTTGATACCGTTATCATAGGTGCAGCTGGAAGGTACGCAGATTTGGTTGCAAGTAGAAGGACAGTCGGAGTAGGTGTGTGTTGAACATTCTCCCTCGTTTTGATATTCATAGACGGTGACAGGGAAGGCGATGAGCTCTTTTTCTTTATCAAAGAGGAGCGCTTTATGGTTGTAGAAAAGTTCGCTGGTGGTGTTGTGTTGGCCGATGACCTCTTTAAACATTTCTTTAGGATGGCTTACATCGGTGACATCGAAAAC
>CAYMDR010000081.1:2837-5832 GCA_964389195.1 uncultured Candidatus Peribacteria bacterium
CTACTTACTTTGTCGGCATCAACGTTTTCATCAACCTCGGTGCCAAAGCCGATGATGTGGTTTTCGTCGTAAGGATGCAGGTAAGTGCTGTAGCCTGGGATTTTGAGTTTGCCTAAAATTTTTGGATTTTTAGGATCTTTGGTGTCGATGACAAAGAGGGGATCAACACGTTTGAAGGTTACCATGTAGGTGCGGTCACCCATGAAGCGTACGGAGTACATTTTTTCACCAGGCGCGATGTTTTCAATTTTGCCGCTGAGTTCCATTTTGTCATTTAAGATGTAGAGATTGTTATTAATTTCGTTACTTGATCCATATTCATTTTTGGTTGTAGCGATGCGGAAATTGCCGTTATGTTCATCCATGCTAAATTGGTTGAGGATGGTACCTGGAACTTTGCCTTGGCTTTGGTAGGTAATGTCATCGTTGCCAAGCGCGAATTTATAAATAACGGTTTTAGGACTTTGCGTATAAGGGTAGTAATAGCTGCCCATCCAGTTAGTGGAAGCAACGTAAAGGTTATCCAAAGAGGCGTAGATGTTTTCAGAATTGCCAATGATAACATCACGTTTAACAGCTTTATGGGTATCATTTAAAGGGATGGCAGCAGCGATAATAAAGTTTTGGGTTGGTTGGTGGTAAGGGATTTGGGAAAGAAATTTTACTTGGTTACAAGGCGCGGTGAGTTCCTCTTTCCCGATAGTTGAATCCAACATAACTGGTAAAATATCGCGAGGCTTGATCTCTTCATCTTTGAAATCTTGGCGATAGTAGGGGCTGTAATAGTAAGGGCTTTTATTTAAGATCAGGTAGAGTGTTTCGCCAATACGACGTGATTCTGAGTAGTTACCGTCAAACTCTACGGAGCGTTCGATGCTTGGTTTGCTGTGGTTGCTAATATCAACGATGTAAACTTTTACGCGGCTGGTGGAAGGAGCGATGGGCATATAACTCATTTTTTCATCCGTCTGTCCATTGCTATAATCATAGTTATAATAACTGTAGGTGGAGCCAATAACGGTGAGGGTGTCACCGTCTATATACATTTGGCTTGGTGAAAAAGTGGCTTCGTCGCCTTTATCTTGAAAGGAAAAATTCACGAGCTCTTTCATGTTTTCGGCAGGATAAGCTTCCACAATGCGGATGGTGTTGCCTTTGAGGATGTAGATATATTTTCCATCGTTTTTAATAACATCGGCTTCATCTACGCCTTCTACTTGGATGTTGGTGCTGGAATAGTCGTCCGATGGGGCTGTGTCTGATTTGTCGGAGGTCATTGGTGCTGCCGCTTCGTTGCTAATTGCGTTTGGAGTGTCTTGAAGTGTTATCATTCCGCCCATGGTAGTTTCTGGGTAATAGAGGACATCTTCATTGGTCATGGTTGCGGTGACAAAACGGTTTTGAATATCGGCACAAGATTTTGCGGTAAAAATGTCATCGCCACTCATCTCGGCATAGGTTCTGGTGGCTTTATCGCTAACATTTTCTTTAAGTCTCCACACCATTTCGGCCATTTCGCCGCGGGTGATATTTTCGTCAAAAAATTCTACGGAAAGAGGAATGGCCTGTTTGTTTTCCATGGCTGTTACGAACTCTTTATACCAAATATTAGCATCGGTTTCTCCATTTTCTAGGTTGTATACTTTGGCGATTACTTTGGCGGCTTCCGAGAAATTAATATTGTCGCCCGGGCGGAATATTTTTTTATTGGTGCTATCGCCTTGCACAATGCCTCTGGTTTTAGCTTCACAAATGTAAGGGGCGAACCACTCATTATGTACATCGTCAAAACAGTTACTACCTTTGGGAGTAGAAGTAACAGAGCTGATGAGGATTTTTATAAACTCAGCGCGGTTCATTTCTAGATCGGGCTTGTAGGTGTCGTCACTATAGCCTTCAACAACGCCCGAATTTTGTAGTGACATAATGGCCTCGGCATTGGTGGCTTCCGAAGAAACATCGCTAAAGGGTTGTGATGAGTCGGTGGTGGCGCTTGCCAGGTTTATGGTAAAGAGGCTGCAGGTGGTGGTTATTAAAAGCAGTGTGGATAGTTTTTTCATAGATAAAAATAAGGGAGTTGTCGCCTCTTATAATAAAGATGGAAGCTTTTTATTACAACGTGTTATACCAAGGGTTTTATTTGGCGGCTTCTACCAGTTCTTTGATTTTTTGGAGCACCATTCCCCAGTTTGTGGCGGAATGTTCCTGCGCTTTTTCGTTGGTAAAACCTTTTTGTGTGAAGATGAGCGTTGTTATGCCATTATCTTCATTTAATTCGAAGGTCACCAACGAGTAGTTTTCTTCAGTATCTTCCAGGCCGGAAAAACCGCTCCAATAGGTGTATTCCAAGATTTTTTCAGGGTCAAATTTTTGAATTTTTCCTTTATCTTTGTACGCTTTTCCTTCCCCCTCGCCCTGGAAAATTATGGCACTGCCCACTTTCCAGTCGGTGACCGTTTCGGTTCCAAAAAGGTACTGTTTGATGATGACAGGATTGGTTAAGGCCTCCCAGATTTTGGCAGCAGGTGCACTTATTTTAAGGGCTTTTTCGATGATGAGATCTTTGTTCATGAGGAGAAGATTAATAATGTATTTTCTTATTCACATTGTAGCAATAGAGGGCTAAAAATCCTATGTCCTAAGATTCCTGTTGCTACCATCAGATTAAATCCAAGCCAAATTGAAAGTATAAAAAGGCCAATTTTTTTCATAATCGTTTCTTGGTAGGAATTGGAAGTGCCGTCGCAGTAATTTGAATCAGTTCAGTAAGCCATTCGCGTTCTTCCAATTGCTCGTCTGAGATCAGGAGGTACATTTTTGCGCCAGGATATGGCGGCGCTTCGGTGATCTTGCCGATAAAAGTCTTTGCGGCTTCCGTCGGTTTTACAAAAAGTTGGTCGTCACATACCAGCGCTACGATTTTGCCATCGCAATAGATTCCGTATTCGCCGAACATTTTTTTGGCGGTGATAAGGCCGGCATCTGCCATTTGATC
>CAYMDR010000082.1:0-5755 GCA_964389195.1 uncultured Candidatus Peribacteria bacterium
ATACTCGTACACTGGCGCACCAAAGTATTTATAGGTATCAACATTATCAGAACGCTTTGGAGTAGCTGTCAAACCTACATGAATTGCGCTATCAAAATAATCTAAAATAGCCCGCCATGAGCCTTCCTCATTAGCTGCACCACGATGACATTCATCGATAATGACTAAATCAAAAAAATCTTTGGGGTATTCTTTATAAAATCCTCCGATGTTTTCTTTTTCAGCAATAGCTTGATAAATTGCAAAAAATAAGTAGGCATTAGTTGGTATTTTCCCATTTCTGCGACGAACCTCGTCACCATCAATTTTGATTAAATCCTTTTCATATGGATCATTAAATGTGTTAATAGCTTGATCTGCCAATACGTTACGATCTGCCAAAAATAAAATACGTGGCCGTCTATCAGTCTTATCAATATTCCATTTGGCTTCAAATAGCTTATGAACGATCTGAAAAGATATAAACGTTTTGCCGGTCCCCGTTGCTAAAGTCAGTAATATCCGTTTTTCCCCTTCGGCTATAGCACCCACAGCCTTATTTACAGCGATTTCTTGATAGTACCGCGGGTCCTTATCGCCTGTTAAATAAAATGGAATACTTTGCAAACGCTGTTTTAACTGATCCTCCCTTGAGTAGTAACGACGCAATAAGTCATCTGGTGAAGGAAATTTTTGAAGGTAGTCTCCTCGACCAAGTTCAATATCAAATTCATAAAACTGGTCTCCATTTGTAGCATACACAAAACGCACTCCCAATTTCTGAGCGTATTCAATAGCTTGGCTCAAACCTGAAGTAGGTTGTTTATCTATTCGTTTAGCCTCAACAACAGCTAGATTAATATTTTTATAACGAAGCAAATAATCTAAAAAAAGACGATGGCCTCTCTGACCACCAGCTAGCTTTCGCCCATCTGTAAAATAGTGCTCTCGAATAATACTATTTTCATCCCAACCTGCCTGCGTAATGCAGGGGTCGATAAACTTAGCCTTAGTATCCGCCTCACTTAGTGATTGCGACCTTAGGGAGTTCAAATTCATAGTCATGATATTAGCGAGATTATGACATAAATCTATATATACTTCAATTACTAAAAAATTAGATTGATTGGGTTCTTTTCTATTGCGTCTTCCATATCCGCCGCCGTAACACGAGCATATCGCATTGTGGTTTGTATCTCGCGGTGTCCAAGAAACTCTTTAGTAGCCATGATATCTTTCTTACCGGCATAAAAATTAGTTGCGGCTGTACGACGCATTTTTTGACTACCCACCTTCACGCCAGATGTGTTTGATATATTTTTGAGTAAGTGTTTTAGCCCATCATTAGTAAATGGCTGATTTCGTTCAGATGCCCAAAATTTAAAAGTATCAATTCCCTTTTCTACTCTAGCTTCAAGATAAGTTTGTAAATACTGTTGCAGGCGCAATGACATCTTTATTACTCGAGGATGACGATTCTTTGCCGTTTCACCTCGTATTTCAATACGCTTACCATTCATATCAACATCTCTCATTGTTAAAGACGTTAACTCAGTACGACGAAACCCACCCATGGCTAAGCTTGCAATTATCGCTGAATCTCTGGATTTTAGAAATGGTGTGTAAGCTGTAGCGGAAGCGTAATAGATAATCTTACTGAGTTCTTTTTCTGAATAAAAATCTGGCAATTGTTCAATAATTTCAGGGTACTTAATTTTATCTAGTGGATTACCAGCCAAGTAATCCTTACTGATAGCCCACTTGATAAACTTCGACATTCCTTTACGGTGTGTAGCTTCAGTTGCTGGCTTCCAGCCCCGTTGCACTATTCCCCTTCGAAAAAATTGTTGTAGTATACCTTCGTTCAATTGTGAAAATGTAGTAATTGGAAATAATTGAAGAAATAGCCGCCACGTATTTGCATAGTTAGAAATTGTGATATCAGAAAGCCTTCCGATGGTTACATCGTGACAGTCGTGCTTAAACTGCTCATAGGCTGGCTGAATATCCATAATGCACTACACCTCTAATTTCTCTTCTTTAACTTTTTCGTGCTGACCCAAAACAATAAAAATTACATCGTCCAAAACCTGTGCCATGCTCTTCTTTTGACGCAATTTTGCCTGTCGTAATAAACGGTAGCCCCTTTTAGTCAGCCAAATACTTTTTACTTGCTCAAGAATTGGTTGTCTAACTTTAAACTCTTTAAGTTGTTGTTCCTTCGACTCAATTACTCGTTCCCGCTTTACTAAACTTTGATGGTAATCCATTTTTTCTTTACGGACACCTTTGCTTTTTACTTTGAATAAACCGGTCTTTTTTGAACGTTTTATTTGTTTGGCTCTATCGTACATGCTCATAAAATTTCTTTTTATATTATTATCTATATAACCCCACCCTCCTAAAAATTATATTAACTTAAAGAAAAGTTAATTTTTTATGGCCTTGGAGCACAGCTAATTATTTATTCTTGAGGCTTCTGTCCGCAGGTCTTGGCATGGTACCTCTCAATGATGACCAACCGGTAGATTGGTTAGACCTTTTTGTACTCCATCAGGTCTACTGTTCGGAGTGGCTTTTGTTGAGTGCGCAATAACTCATATGACACTTTGCCATATTTCTAACCCTGTAGAATCTCCCAAAACTACAGGATTAGGAATATAAAAAATGAACTTATAATTCATTATAAGCCATCAGCCGCGCGCGCCGGATTTTGAGTTTTACTTTAAAATCTAAAAAACCTGTAACTAGTCTCCAATGTACAATTTTCTTATCTGAGCTTCCATTTTTCGTATCCTTTCTTTGACTTGATTTACGGTAATGTGATTTTTTATACCTTTTTTGATGTTTGATGCAAAAACATGCCTGTTGATAATTTCTACAATTTCATCCTCGTATTTACCATCTCTGAATAGCTGTACGATTGTTATGTCGCGATCTAGGTATTTATTTGGATGATAAATAGGTGGGGTACTATCAATTTTCTTAAGATACTTGCGAAAATTTTTATATGCAGCAGCAAGATCTTCCTTTGTAGCATCAGTATGCAGTTTAATAAAGTAAGGTGGCTCAGCTGGCCCTATTGTTAAACTGATGATGTTATCAAAACGAGCAGTTGCAAAATTAAAGTCACGCGCTACGGCGTCAAAGAATAAATAATGTTCAAATAAACTCTGATATATATTAGAATAGCCAGCACATTTATCTCGCAACTTGCTTAATGCTCTTTCATAGTTAGAATAAGCATGTTTCCGAATCCATTTTTTGTATTCTTTATCAATATCACTAGTAAAGCCATTTAACGGTATATCATGATGAATTCTTATTGCCTGCACCCGAGCGTTGAAAGTTTCATTTAAAATTAGCAAACTGAATCGTTCAAGGATTTTTTGTTTTGTTTTATTCTTTTTAAGAGGAGATTTTTTTGGCATACTTTACACAAGTCCAACTTTCGCTCTTTGTTCGTACGTTACTGGGTATTTGCCGCTTTTTACGGCTTCTAATCTTTCATTGAAGTCTTCCCAAGCATCAAGCGCATCACTAAGTTGGTCATCTTCCTCCTTGGTCAATGTGTCCATAGCAAGGCGCTTATATTTTTCTTCTAGAGCCTCATCTGTTTTTAACATTTCGTCTGTCGACTTTTGGTGCGGCAACCGATAACCGCTTAACTTGCAGTAGTCAGCAATGGCTAGTCGTTTTACGGCTAAATTTTCGTTTTGACGAATAAGATGGCCAAGTTCAATGGTAACCACTGTGCTATCAAGCACTTTTTCTTGCAGTAATCGACCGATGTAGTCCTTGATCTCTGGCTTCTTAAGCAATCTATTGGCATTTGCTTTAACGGAGTCGTAGCCATCGCTAGAGGGCAAAATTTGGCCATAGCCGTATGCCAGAGCATAGGACTGTGCTCCATTACCATGGGTTTCTTCGTGGGCAACGTAATACTCACAAAAAAGTCTCGATTTTGGCTTTAACTTAGCTTCCATAAGTACATTTTAGCACAATTGATTACCTTTGCTTACTTTTTATGGTACTATTCTGAGTGGCACTACGCAATTTAGTTTCGAAGAAAGGCAACTTTGTCGCTGATTTTATGCAATTACGCATAAACAAGGCGGCGGGAGCGTAAGTCTTTCTTCGGAATCTCTTGCGTAGTGCCAACTTATCCCGTCGCCCTTTTTGTTTACGCAAAAGGGCTTAAGTAACTAACCTTAAGTCTCTATGGAGCAAGCAACGCAACCTCAAAGTCAGCCAGCTAAAAAACGTAGCTGCTTATACTATGGCGGTATGGGCTGTCTTGTCATGTTCGGTCTATTCATTCTAATGATGATTATTCTGGCGGTCATGGCTTCAAATAGCCTAGATGATGCGAAAGAAAAGGCTCAACAGAATAAGGCCACTTATGACGCTGAGCAAACCAACACATCAGAAACCAACGCCAACACTGCCCCAGAACTCACTCCTGAAGAACAAGCGGCTAAAGAGGCTGAGGAAAAAGCTAAACAAGAAGCCTTGGCCAAACCGCATTTTGAAGATGGTAATTTCGTCGTAGGTACAGATATTCAGACCGGAACTTATCGCACGCGCGAGGCATCATCAGGTTGTTATTATTCTCGGCTGAGTGGTTTTGGTGCTTCTTTTGATGACATCATAGCCAACGATAACACCGATGCACCGGCTGTCATTACTATTGCTGAAACAGATAAAGGGTTTAAGTCGAGCCGTTGTGGTACATGGACACAAGACCTGTCGGCAATTACAACTGACCAAACTAGCTTTACCGATGGCACTTACATTATTGGTACTGATATTCAAGCTGGAACGTATAAAAATACCGCTAGTGACGGTTGTTACTATGCCAGACTCAGTGGGTTTAGCGGAACATTTGATGATCTGATTGCTAACGAAAATACCGATGATGCAGCCATTGTTACGATTGCTGCTACGGATAAAGGCTTTAGAGCTAGTAGATGTGGAACTTGGACAAAAATATAACTTAACAGACTAAAAAAATATTTATGGATGCATTACAAATTGTTATTTCAATTCTAGTTTTAGCTGGTATAGCATTTATATTACTTTTCGTAGTACAACAGATTGAAAAAATCATCACAAAGAATAAGAAAAAATAATTCAAGTTTATTGATGATTTTTCCGTTGATCTTACCCCCCCCTCCACACCTTAATCGTGGCTCTTAAGTGAACCTAGACCAAGCAACTTAAAGGGATTAGGTACAGTACTAGGGATGGCTTCTTCGGGCGCTGCCATTTTGAGCAGCAACAGAGGAGTTTTTCGAATAGGTATAAAGTGTTTACGTATTACCCCGTAACTCTCCAAAAAACTTTTGTCCTTCTGATAAGCAGATACTATCTTTGCAGATATGTCTGCTACTTGTACTATTGCTGAATCATGTGATTCGATAAAATTACAGTTATCTCTAAAGATATTTTTCTCATCTAAAAAAAGGCTGTCCCTGCTGTCAGGTTTGCCCTCATCCATTCTGGCCAAGTAGAAAGGATGGTCATCAGGCCACTCTTCAATTACTGGAATGGGATTACTATACGTATAGTTATACATGGAATTACGAAGTAGCTCTTTCCAAAAAATTATGTGCTGGGGTTCTCTAACGAAATCACGATCTATAGAAATAGTAATTCTTCCTAAGCTTAGGTCGGTTTTATCTAAGATGGTTTGTATCACATGTTCACGATAGCTATAACCTATCATCTGGCCTAATATCCAAATTTTCAATAACAATTGATAACTGAGTTTCTG
>CAYMDR010000083.1:0-648 GCA_964389195.1 uncultured Candidatus Peribacteria bacterium
ATTTATGAAGGTCAAAAGATAAGTTTACAAGCTCGAATGCTGTTTTTTTCATGGTATAAAAAATTGGATAAGCCAAAACGTGAAAGAGTCCGGTCAGCTCTTCAAAAAATAGGTCACCCAAAAGGACAGCGGGAGTTTTTAGATGCTTTTAGAATTTGTGAAATTGATGAGAAAATCGGCGATCAGATTTTAACTGTAGCGGAATACCATCCGGGTGCTACAAAAATTTTTTCACAGGTTGCGGAACTCATCGCGCTGAGAGAAGTATTAATTATGGATCCCTTAAAAGCTATAGAAATTTTAGGAAAAGTGGAGGTTTGGAGAAGGCCAGGCAAAGCATTTGATAGGGCTTTAGGGGCATTTAATAAAGCTCAATTATATGAAGTTTCACAGTTAAAATGTGCTCAACTCATTCGTCAGGCTTCTCAGGGGCAACTAGCGGATGAAAGTTTTGATGTAAAAGAGGTTTTTTGGGCGGCACTTTTAAGCAGTATTATTACTGGCCAAGCAGATCATCCTTTTGCGTCGGCAGAACATATGGAGATGCTTTTAGATGATACCTCCGTAAGAAGGGTAGAAGGGAAACCAGGCTTTGTGAAAGATAAAAACGATATGGATAATCCGAATAATTATAGCTATCCGGATAAG
>CAYMDR010000083.1:658-5733 GCA_964389195.1 uncultured Candidatus Peribacteria bacterium
AAACGGCTTATAACGATATTGATCCTGGATGGCGGGATTATCTTATTAGAAATATTCCTTCTGAACTGAATAATGAAAAAATGGGAGCTGTTGAAAAAGTACAATTTGTTTTGATGAGAAAAGGAGGAAAACTTGTTGGTATTTGTAAAATAAAACCGGCTGATCCCCAGGATCCGGAACAGGATAGAACGGGGTCTAGAAAACCTTATCATCTTGGTACTCATTATGTTGATCCGAACTTTCAACACCAATATAAAATCGGTGCCTATTTGCAACAATATGCGCTTTCATTGATCCCTCCTGGTAGTAAAGTTATCGCAACTGTTGCTATGGCCAATTCGGCTACCGAAAGACACATAGAAAAGGATGGTATTGGTTTAGATGTAGTGTTTGAAGGGGATGACATAAGTAGCAGTAAAGAATTATTAAAATTTTCTTGGAACTATGCAGGGGAATACGTATCGAAAAAAATGGAGAAAAAAGAAATCGTAGGACAAGCAAAACCTATTTGCACTGCTGAGGACGTGGCAAATTTGCCGGAATTCGATTCAATGAAAATTTTTGAAGTAAATACCGGACATAACGAAAATGGCCTCTATATAGATTTGTGTAAGCGCTATTTGGGGCAAAGAGGTGGACATGTACTGACCAGGTTTTTTACGCAAGGGGATATGAAAAAAACGTACGTTGTTTTTGAGCCGAGAAAAGATCCTCTTTCAGAAAAAGTTTAAGAAAGGTCGATTTTTTGATATTGCTTGTTAACTTTTAAGAGGCGGGCATAATGCCAAGCTAAGTTAAATAGAGAAAATTGTGTTGTTCGAATGAGTGAATTTTGGATAATAACGCCTGTGAGATCGTATTCTTCATAGGAATAGAAGGCTACTTTATTACCATAAATATGAAAACAGACTTCAAAAGGGAAGCTTTTTTCAGGTACCAGAAGCGTTGTACGATTTACATCTTTATCGTTACCTTGATATTCCCGTGTTTGAGGTGTGTCATTGAAAATCATCCAACTAGGATTTTGTAAAACTTTTCTTCGGGGGATATATATATCGTTTAAGTATGCCAGAATTTCAGGATGGATATGTGAATCTATACGTAGAACTCCATAGAGAGTTTGCTTTTCTTCAAGCACGTCCTCAAACATTTTTTTAATATTTTCCAGTCCTTCAAAAAAAACTACTTTTGGTAAAATTTGTTGAGGATGGAAAAGATTTTTAAGATCCCCGATCACTCTGTGTAAATCCGCTTCTTTATCTGTTAAAGATTTTTTTTCTTTATACAAAAGAGTATGAAGGCTGTCGGGATTTTTTGCGGCATAAAAAACGGTATTATTTTTTATACTTTGCGTAATCAGTCCTTTTTCTGCTAATTGTTGGCAGGTATACTTGGCGGTTGAACGTGGCATGCTTAAGCGATTTCCCACCGCTGAGGCGGGAGCGATGCCTAAAGGAAGAAGCGTCAAGTAGACCCTAATTTCCGTTTTATTCAGTCCAAGTTTTTCAAGAGTTGGCTCCAGCACTTCAAACATGTTAGTAAGATATTCGCTTTAAATTATATGCCAAGCAGTCTGTAGTGACAAGTTATTGTTGTCACTTAATTTTGGCTTTTGTTAGAGTAAATATTTGGTGTATTACCCTGTGCCGTTGAAATGCTATTGTGAGAATGATACCGTGACCGTGAGTTTATTTTTTATCTAAGATTTTTATGAAACCTTTGGGTCTTGATACTTTTGATTCCCCTGATGAGGCTCTTTCTCATGGAAGGGGAGCTCCAAGCAAAGCTGAATCTGATCGACTCCGTCATATTTTTGGTATGACCTGTCTTGTTGCGAGTGCTGCGAGTTTTGCTTTAACTGGTGAAATGATCGATATGGATGGTGAGGAAGACACTACGACAGGTCCTACGATTCAACATATTCAAGCTTCGCAGGAAGGGGTTAGGCCTTCAATTGATGATATATTGAGCAACTCCGGTTTTACAAGACAAGAAACAATCCAAGAACCTTTAGTAGATGAAGCATATTCCGAAGTTCCTGATCTAGCGAGTAATGAACAAGGTAATAATGAACAACTGGTTACCATTCATTTGCCTTCGCAAGTTGGTGCACCTCCACTTTCTTATTCAACCTGGCAAACTGTATAGTTGAGTTTTAGAGTTGAGCAGCTTGTCTGTATTTGTACAGGTATGGGCAAGCGCTCCTTGCGGAGGAAAAAACACATTTTATCATAAACTGCCTTTGACAATTAGTTGGTTTATAGCTTAAATAAGAGGGTATTTTTAGTTTTTATGGGCGACACTTTTTATATTACCACCTCGATTGCTTATACCAATGCCAAACCGCATATCGGTTTTGCTATGGAGTTAGTTCAGGCTGATGCACTTGCTCGTTTTCAACGTTTGCAAGGTAAGGAGGTTTTTTTCTTAACCGGTACAGATGAACATGGTTCAAAATTGGATCAGGCTGCCAAAGAACAAGGTATTACGCCGCAAGCTTTGGTGGATACCAATTCGGCTTTTTTTAGAGCGTTAAAAGATCAGCTCAATATTAGTGCTGACCATTTTATCCGTACGACGGATGAAAATCATATGCAGGGCGCCAAAAAAATGTGGCAAAAAATGATGGCGACCGGCGATATTTACAAAGATTCCTATGAAGGTCTTTATTGTGTTGGTTGTGAAGCTTTTATTTTAGAAAAAGATTTGGTGGAGGGGAAATGCCCTAATCACAATAAACCACCTGAAAAACTGAAAGAGGAGAACTATTTTTTCAAACTCTCCAAATATACGGAAAAGATTAAGCAGGCTATTGAAACAGGGGAGTTGGTGATTCTACCGGAAGCTCGTAAGAACGAGATTTTACAAGTTATTCGTGATGGTTTAAAAGATGTAAGTTTTTCGCGACCTAAGACGGTTCTTACCTGGGGTATAGAGGTTCCTGATGATCCTGAACAGGTAATGTATGTCTGGTGCGATGCTTTATCGAACTATATTACCGGCATTGGTTACTCCGAAGATGCTGCCTTGTTTAGGAAGTTTTGGCCGGCTAATGTGCATTTAATCGGAAAAGATATTTTGCGTTTTCATAGTGCTATTTGGATAGGCATGCTGATGTCAGCGGAATTGCCTTTGCCTAAGGCTGTCTATGTTCATGGCTTTATCACCTCGGAAGGTAAAAAGATGAGTAAATCTTTAAATAATGTGGTGGATCCGGTGGAGTATATTGAAAAATATGGTGCAGATGCTTTGCGTTATTATCTCTTAAAAGAGGTTCCTACAGCGGAAGATGGCGATTTTAGTAAAGAACATTTTCAGGGAGTGTATGCTTCCGATTTGGCCAATAATATTGGTAATTTGGTGAGCCGTGTTTTAGCAATGACCCATAAATACTTTGAAGGAAAGATACCGCAAGCGGCTCCAATGAATGAAATTTTTGATCCTAAAGTGAAGCAGCTTTATGCTCGGTATGAAGAGGGTATGGGCACTTTTGATTTAAAAAAAGCTTTGGAAGAGGTTGCCAGTTTTGCTAACTATGCCAATAAATATGTCGAAGATACTAAGCCTTGGGTTTTAGCAAAAAATGATCCAGCGGAGTTGGCGAATGTTATGTATGCCTTGCTTGAAATGGTTCGTCACTTGGCTTTGCTTTTAACGCCATTTATGCCTGCAACTAGCGACAAAATTTTGGGATATCTTGGCTATGATATTCAGTTGTTTCCTAAGGAAGCTTATAACATGTTAAAAACATGGGGCGTGTTGAAGCCAGGCCAGTCGGTTCAAAAAGTTGAGCCGCTCTTTGCTCGAATCGAAACGGTTTAACCCTTAGTAATTAAGAGGGTATCGATAACGGTTTTAACGAGGGCATAAGAGATCATAATGGCAGCTAACCCTACAACGGCCCAGATGATGGTTTTTTTTGCTTCTTCCAGCTTGGTTTGATCACCTCTGGCATTTACATAGAGAAAACCTCCTACGGCAATCATGAGTACTCCTAGAGGACCTGCTACATAAATAAGGCTTCCTGCAATGATTTGTAGAATATAGTTGGCTAGGCCGGCTGAACTTTGATCTGAGGAGATTTGAAAAGTGGTGGCGTACTTTGGTTGTAGCTCTGGATTGAGTGTTACTTGGGCTATAAGTACGGATGATCCCATGGCTAAAACGGTAGTAGGTGCAAGGGTGATCGCGGTGATGATGAGCTGAATAAGGAGTTTTTTCATAGAGTTTTATTAATTTACCTGCGTGCCAAAGAAACTAAGGCTACTAACACCCAAAACAATGGCATAAGAAGCGGCTATAATTGCTAAAGCTCCTACTGACCAAAATAAAATAAGTTTGCCCTTGGTGAGTTGTTCTTCTTTTCCTTGCGCTGTTACCAGCATAATGCCTCCAACGGTGAAAGAAATAAAAGCCAAGGTTCCGCTTATATTTAGAACAATTTTAATGGCGTTGGCCACCAATTGATTCCAGCTTACGTTATGGCCTGGTAAGTTATTGATAAGGTTTAATTTGCTGCTTTGACCTTTGGTAACGGGTAGTTCTTTGAAATGAATGTCAGCTTCATCACTTGATATTGCGGCATAGCTTAGGCTCCAGCTGGTGCTGAGTAGTAAGGTGAAAAGCAAGAAAATAAGCGTTTTTTTAAACATAGTTAGAGTTGAATTGAGCTGATAATAGTAACAATAGCGTAGGACAGCATGGCTATAACTAAGCCTACTAAAGCATACGTTATGGTTTTTTTACCATTTGCGATTTTATCGTCATTACCATAAGCGGTGAGAATTTCAATGGCTCCAATAATCATAAAAAGTAAAGCACCACTTCCTGCTGCGGCTATAACAATATTGGTTATTGTTGGGAGAAATACCCCTCCTAAATACTGTTCTTGAGGGATGGTGCTTCCTTCTTTAATTGATGGAATTTGAAGCGTGCCGGCTCCCTCTGGAATGATAGGAGCTCTCTGTGGAGTGCGAGGAGCCTCACCTTGTGCAAATGCCAATGATATACTTGTTAGGAGTAGGAGGATGGTGATACCCAAAATGGTTAGTTTTTGATACATCGTTACAAAACAA
>CAYMDR010000084.1:0-5677 GCA_964389195.1 uncultured Candidatus Peribacteria bacterium
CCGGTAAGATAAGCATTTTTAATAGCTTGTTGGTCGTAAATAATGCCACCGGTAGGGAAGTCAGGACCTTTAATATATTGTAAGAGGTCTTCTACGGTTGCCTCAGGATGGTCTGTTAAATGCATTAAAGCATCAACAATCTCTCTTAAATTATGTGGAGGAATAGAGGTGGCCATACCTACGGCAATACCACTGGTTCCATTTAAAAGAAGTTGAGGAATTTTAGCAGGTAAAACGGTAGGTTCTTTATATCTTCCATCATAGTTGTCACCCCAGGTTACGGTCTCTTTTTCAATATCGGCCATTAATTCGTCAGCAATTTTATCCATTTTTGCCTCGGTATAACGCATAGCAGCAGCATTGTCTCCATCGATTGAACCAAAGTTACCTTGTCCCTTTACAAGGGTATAACGTAAGGCAAAATCTTGAGCCATTCTTACCATAGATTCATAAACTGGCGAATCACCATGTGGATGGTATTTACCTAACACCTCACCTACCACATAGGCTGATTTACGATAAGAACCACCTGAGTTAAGCCCTAAATCGTGCATGGCATACAAAATACGGCGGTGTACTGGTTTTAGACCATCTCTCACATCCGGTAGAGCGCGTGCCACAATCACACTCATCGCATAATCCAAATAAGACGTTTGCATCTCTTGTGAAATATTGTGCAATGTATAATCATTGAACATAGAAACATCGCCATCTTTAGTAATTTCCTTATTTTCGGGCGATGGAGTATCTTTTGGACTTTTGTTTAAATCTTTCTCTTCAGCCATAAAGTCGACTTTTAAAGATATATTTTTTGAACCCTGGGCAGTTTAGCATACCATTTTGTAAAAAAATAGTCCTAAAAAGCTTCTAATTCCCCTATAGGCTTGAAGAAATTAGATATTTTTGCTATACTATGGAGAAATTTGTGTTTCAACCGTAACCCTATTTAAAAAAAGTAGCATGGCTGAAAATTCTACTCCAAACCCACAAGGAACTGCGATCCAGGATCAACAAACTACAGCAACGAACGCTACTGCTTTACCTCAAAATCTTTTAGATCAAGCTAAGGTGTTGGCACAGCATGAAGAGAAAGCTCCGTTGCTTAGCGTAGAAACAGCGCCGACTCAACCGCTTTTGAAGGAAGTGAACAAGGATGATAGTGTAAAGAACGTTGTTGATGCGCCTTTGCCAGAGTGGCTTAAAAAAGCGGCATCTCAGGTTACATCACCACTTGTTGTTAAAGATGCAGAGGCTCCTAAAGGGCTACTTGAAACTAACGCAACGCTTACTTCGGCTGTTGTTACTTCATCATCGCCATCTGAGGCGGTTCCTGTTAAGGCAGAGATGGATATTCAGCCTATATCTGCCGTTTCTGCTGAGCATTCTCAGGAGGTTAAAAAAGATCTTTTTGAATCTGCTAAAAACTCTTTTTTACAAGCAATGGATAAGGGAAAAACGGCTTTAGAGCAAAGTCAAACAGCAGGAGTACCTCCGGTTTATCAAATGCCAAATGTTGCTCATGCGACACCAACTTTACCAGTACCGTCATCGTCGGTAGAGGTAGCTTTGCCAGTTGTTCCTGTTGCGCCGTCTGCAAAAAATGAACGAGTTGCTGCTGCTAAAGCCTCTTTAGAAGAGCAAAAACAACTTTTGGAGGGTGAGAAAATTTATCAACAGGGGATAGCAACGATTCGCGATTTAATTGCGCCATCATCGATGGAGATCCGTTATGACATGATTCGGGTGGAGGGTATGTTTGCGCAAAGTTTTTTTGTCTACGCTTACCCACGTTATTTGGACACTAATTGGCTTGCACCCATTGTAAATTTTGATGTTACTGTCGATATTTCTCAGTTTATCTATCCTATTGATTCCTCAACGATTATGAGGGTTTTGAAAAAGAAGGTGGCTCAAATGCAGGCCTCGGTTCATATTAATGCTGAAAAGGGCATGGTGAGTGATCCGGCTTTGGAAACAGCTTTGCAGGATGCTGAGGAGCTTCGAACCCAAATTCAACGCGGCCAAGAAAAGTTTTTTCAATTTGCTCTCTATTTTACTATTTACTCTGAAGATGAGAAGAAGATTCAAAAAATCGCTAAACAGCTTGAAAGTATTTTAGGATCAAAATTGATTCTTACTAAGAAGGCGGAACTACAAATGGAGCATGGTTTTAATTCCTGTCTGCCTTTGTGTCTCGATGAATTAGAGGTAACCAATAACATGAATACCTCTCCGCTTTCTACAACTTTTCCTTTTAGTTCTTCGGATCTTACATCTAATGAAGGGATTCTTTATGGCTTAAATCGTCATAATGATAGTTTGATTATTTTTGATCGTTTCTCCTTGGAAAATGCTAATTCTGTTGTTTTTGCCAAGTCGGGTGCTGGTAAATCTTATTGTGTTAAATTGGAAATTTTAAGATCGATGATGCTTGGCACCGATGTTATTGTTATTGATCCTGAGAATGAGTATCAATCGCTCTGCCAAACGGTAGGAGGGTCTTATCTAAAAGTTTCGTTAACTTCCGATCGTCGTATTAACCCTTTTGATCTTCCGGCTCCTATTGCTGATGAAGAGGTACAGCCGGGTGATTTACTTCGTTCTAATATTATTAATCTTCATGGTTTGCTTAAAATTATGTTAGGTGGTGTTACTCCTGAAGAGGAGGGGATTTTGGATCGAGCTTTAAATGATGTGTATTCTCTTAAAGGTATTACTATGGATTTGGTAAACCCTTCGGAGTTACCACCGCCAACGATGGAAGATCTTAATGATATTCTTTCGACGATGGATGGTGGAACCAGTTTGTCTCAACGCTTACAGAAATTTACGATAGGTACGTATTCCGGTATTTTTAATAAACCTACCAATGTTGATTTAAGTTCTGGCTTGATGGTTTTTAGTATTCGAGATCTTGAAGATGCGCTTCGTCCTATCGCTATGTATATTATTTTAAATTATATTTGGAATCGCGTTCGCAGTAAGTTAAAAAAACGTTTACTGATTATTGATGAGGCCTGGACGATGATGCAACATGATGATTCTGCGAAATTTTTATTTGGTTTAGTGAAGCGTTCAAGAAAATATTATTTGGGTATTACTACGATTACTCAAGATGTGGAAGATTTCGTTAAAAGCACTTATGGTAAGCCGGTTATTACCAACTCTTCCATGCAGGTTTTACTAAAGCAGGCACCGGCGGCGATTGATGTTTTAGGTAAGATTTTTAATTTAACCGAAGGGGAAAAATATATGCTTTTAAATAGTGGTGTGGGGCAAGGCCTCTTCTTTGCAGGTTTAAAGCATGTAGCTATCCAGTTTATTGCTTCTTACACTGAAGATAAAATTATTACTACTAATCCTGAGGAGATTTTGAAGACAAGAAATGAGAATTTTGAAGGTGCTGCGGCTTAGTTTTTTGCTGGTTCTACTTTAAAAGATCAAGAGCTTTTTGGAGCTGAGGATCTTTTTTATTTTTATAGTCATCTTCGGTCATTTTAACAGTAACATCTGGAGTCAGGCCTATTTTATTAAGATTGTTTTTCAAAGGAGTAAGCCAATATTCTACACTTAATTTCAGAACTGATCCGTCGGTGTATTCGGTAACTTCTTGAGCGGTACCTTTGCCGAAAGTTTTTTCTCCTACGATAGTGCCAATTTTATAGTCTTGTATGGCTCCTGCTACTACTTCTGCTGCGGAGGCGGTGTTTTTATTTACTAAAACTACTAACGGTGTTCCATTAATTTCACCTTTTCCCTTTGATTTTTCCTGAAGCATTTCTCCTGCAATTTTGAAATTTATGATGACTTTTCCTTCAGGTATAAAGTGTCCTAAAACTTTATAGGTAACATTCAGGTAACCGCCTGGATTGTCTCGTAAATCTAAAATTATGCCCTTTGGTTTTTTTGCTAAAACGTTTGCTAGAACAGTTTCGAACTCATCACTGGTAGTGGGTGTAAATTGGTAGATGGAGATATAGCCAATATCATCCGGTATGGCTACAGGTGTAGGTTCTTCAGTTAAGACGGTGTTGATACTTATTTCTGCTCTGGTGATTTTAAAGGTTAAGTTTTTTTTGCCTCTTAAAATATCGATCTCTACTTTAGAGCCTGCTTTGCCTTTAATGCTGTTAATTAAAGTTTCTATATTCATGGTGGATGTATCCTTGTTATTTACTTTTTTAATAATATCTCCAGGCCTTACGCCCGCTGCATCTGCTGGTGAATTTTTAAGGAGTGATAAAACTACAAAATCCCCATCGACGCTATCTATAATAGTTCCAATGCCTTCAAAAGTTCCTGTTAGATTGCCTAATAAAACTTCGGCTTTTTCTGGCGATTCAAAGATTGAATAGGGGTCTTCTAAAGAATTAACCATTCCGCTAACTGCTCCATATAATAGTGCGTCTTGATGTAGGTTTTCTTTGTCAAAATAAGAGGTATTTATTTTCCCCCATACATCCACCAAGATGGGAAATTCAGGGCTATTAATAAGTGCTATCTCTTTTGAGCTTAGTCCATTGTTTGAAATGGATCCGCTATGGTTGCTGTCACGATATAGTTCTGCATAATAAAGAAGTTCAGCTGCTTCGCCTCTGGTAAGATTTTTAAAAGGGTAAAACTTGTTATCTTTTGAGTTTATATAGATGCCACTATTTTGAGCAGCAACCACTAGATAACGGTACGAACTATTATCATTAATGTCCTTGAAGATTAGGTTTGTTTTTTCTGGAGCATAGGGTGCTGGAATACCTTCAAGCGGCATTAAGATTTTGAGAGCCTCAATTTTAGTAAGTGGTTGATCGGGAAAAAAATTTGGCAATTCAGGGTTAAAACTTACGCTTCCTAGCTCAAGAGCTTTTTTAAGGTAAGGGGCAACCCAACTGTCTTCAGGGACATCATTAAAATTGGTCTTTGCGCTTGTTTCTGTTGGTTTATAGCCGATGTGACTAAAGGTCATTTTTAGAAATTCTGCTCTGGTGATCAATTTATCGGGTTGAAAGGTCTTATCTTCATAGCCTTTTATTACTTTTTCGTTCTCCATAGCCTTAATTGCCTCATATTGGGGGCTGTCTTTAGGGACATCGCTAAAGGAGGCAAATGTTAGCTGTGGGGCAATAAATAGGCTTAAAAGTGCTATTGAGCTAATGAATTTTTTAAACATAGGGCAGGGTAGGGATAATATAGTAATTTCAGTGCACGGAGTATATTTTAAATTTGGGGTAAAAACAACTATCTAAGCGCATAATGATGGGCTTTTTCGGTTTACAATATGATGAATTAAAGCTATAATATGTAGATAAAAACTTATTTATGAATCCACTGAAATTTTTGTCGAAATTTTTATATCCTTTGCTTGCTTTGTTGTTCATTGTTGGCACTTTGACCATTGAAAGCATCTCAGCTCAGCAGCTTACTTTAGAAGGTAAGCTGGATAAGGTTGTATTTTCTGGTACTGGTCGTGGTATGGTTATTCGTCAAGGAAAAGATGTGGTTTTGACTGAAGATGAAGATCTTTTAGTAGGGGATGTTATTAAAACTGAAGACCAAAAAAGACTCATCATTTTTGGCGGTAATGGGTTTATGAGGATGGCTCCTTATAGTGAAATGGAACTTGTTATGGTTAATCCTGATGATGGCTATATTTTTAAACTCCTTAAGGGGAGAGTATGGATGA